>CAYJWO010000042.1:0-6555 GCA_964373825.1 uncultured Planctomycetales bacterium | reverse complement strand
GGATCGTAGCGCGATCGCCCGCGCGTCATGCGCTGGACGACGAGGTCCAAGAGGCAGTTGCCGGGTCCGGTGTCGAACGCGAGCGGCCGCAGGCCGCGCCCGACTACGGTCACGTTCGCGATGCCGCCAAGGTTCTGGAGTGCCCGCACCGGACCGCCGCCGAAGAACGCTTGGTCGAAGCACGGGATCAACGGCGCGCCCTCGCCGCCTGCGGCGATGTCGCGCGGGCGGAAGTTCGCGACGACGGCGATGCCGGTGCGTTCGGCGATGACCGACGGCTCACCCAGTTGGAGGGTAGACGGAATTCGATCGCGCGGCCCGTGGTAGATGGTGTGCCCATGCGATCCGATGACGGTGACCCGACGGGAAGCCACGCGGGCGCGGCGCAGGAGCCGCAGAGTAGCCCGCGCGAAACGCTCACCCAGCTCCACGTTCAGCGCGGAGAGTAATGGCGCCGTCAGCCGCAGCCCGCGCTGGAGGCGTTGGGCGAAGCGTCGCGGATACGGGGTCGTCTGGTGAGCCAGGACGCGCAACGACCGGCCCTGGAAACGGACCAGCGCAGCGGAGATTCCGTCGCACGACGTGCCAGACATGAGACCAACCGCGAGCGTCATGATGCCTCAAGCGCGTCACCAAGTCGATTACGATGGCGCGCCAGGCGTAGGGTCGCGGCGCGAGCGGTCAGGCCGCGGGCGACCATCAGGGCGGCGACCTTCGTGCGGTCGCGCGAGGCGTCCAAGGCGCGCGAGGCCGCCTGTGGAGAGCAGCGCGCGACCGCTTGGATGATCCGGATGGCGCGCGCGCGCAACTTGCGTGAAGTCGGCTTAACATCCACCATGAAGTTGCCGTGCGTCTTGCCGAGTTGCACCATGGCACCCAGTGTGAGCATGTTGAGGACCAGCTTGGTGGCGGTGCCGGCCTTGAGGCGCGTCGAGCCGGTGAGAAGCTCCGGCCCGACGTCCACGGCGATGCGGACGTCCGCGGGAATCGCGGTACGGGAATGACAGGTGATCAAGATGGTGGCCGCCCCTCGCCGGGCGGCGGCCCGAAGGCCGGCGTCCACGAATGGGGTCACCCCACTGGCCGTGATGCCCGCCACCACATCGCCGCACCGCACGCGACGCGACACGAGCGATCGGGCGTTGCCGGCGCGGTCTTCCGCGCCCTCCCGTGAGCGAAAGACCGCGCTGCGCCCGCCGGCGATGAGCGCTTGCACCAGCGACGGCGGGGTGTGAAACGTCGGCGGGCACTCGGCGGCCTCCAGCACGCCCAGCCGCCCGCTGGTGCCGGCCCCAAGGAAGTAGAGGCGTCCGCCACGCCGCAGCCGGTCGGCGGTCAATCGGATGGCGCGCGCGATCTGCGAACACTGTCGCCGGACGGCCCGGACGACCTCGGCATCCTCGCGGGTCATGAGCGACAGCAGCTGTAGTACGGTGAGGCGGTCCAGGGCGGCGGTGCGGGGATGGCGCTGTTCGGTGGGGAGTCGGGCAAATGCAGAAGCACGACCCATTGCGCGCCCAGCATAGCATAAAATAGCAGGCGGTGCGATGGACCTCGACCGACTCGTTGGGGGGCGATTGGTGGTGGGTATACCGGGTCTCGAGGCGACCGCAGAGCTGCTGCGGACGCTGCGGGAGTGCCACGTCCAACACCTCGTCGTGTTCGCCAGAAACTTCGCCTCGCCGGAGCAGTTCACGCGGCTGCTCCGGACGTTGGAAGATGGGGTAGGGTGGCGGTTGCTGGTGATGGTTGATCACGAAGGGGGCCGCATCATTCGGTTCGCCAACGGAGTGACCCGGTTTCCGGACGCGTTGAGCGTGGGACGTCTGGACGACGCCGCGGCCGTGGAACGCCAGGGCGCGACGGAAGCGCAGGAGCTGGGCCGCCTAGGCGTGCGGGTGAACTTGGCCCCCTGCGTTGACGTGCTGGCGGAAGGCGCCGATGCGGTCATTGGGGATCGGTCCTACGGGTCCGATCCCGCGCTGGTGGCACGGCTGGGTGCCGCGCGCATCCGCGGGTTGCAGGCGGGCGGCGTGGCCGCCTGCGCGAAGCACTTCCCGGGCCTCGGGGCGGTGCCGCGCGATCCGCACCAGATACTCCCGACCATTCGCCTGGGCTGGTCGGAGATAGAGACGGCGCACCTGCCGCCGTTTCGCGCGGCGATCGACGCCGGGGCGGCACTGATCATGTCCTCGCACGTCTGCTACCCGGCACTCGGCGACCCAGAGGGGCTGCCGGCGACCTTCTCCTCACGACTCATCCGCGAGTTGCTACGGGGGCGATTGGGCTTCGGCGGCGTGACGATCACGGATGACCTGGAGATGGGGGCCTTGCGCGCGTTTGGGTCCGTGGGAGACGCAGCGGTGCGAGCCGCCGAGGCGGGTCACGATCTGTTGCTGGTATGCTCGGGGGATTCCGGCGTCGCTCGGGCAACGTTCGACGCATTACGCAAGGCTCACGAAGACGGACGGTTACAGCGGGCCGATCTGGAGACGAGCGCACAGCGCATCGACGCGCTCACCCGGAGATTTCTCCCGCCGCCTCTTGCCGCCGCCGCGTAAGATATGGTAGGGTTGTTTGGGAGCCGATAAGGGCACACCCGGCGAAAGCCGGGGTCGCAAAGCCGACGGCCTTCCTCGTGGACGACGGGAGTCTCTGCGAGATGGCGGCGGGGCTGCCGAAGCTTCTGAGGGCGCTTTGGTACTTATCGAGCTCCCTTTTTATTTTCGCTCCCCTGCCGTACAATAACGGCATGCCCCAGTTGTCCGCCTCCACCCTGAAGCTGTTCCAAGAGTGCCCCCGCTGCTTCTGGTTTCATCTCAATAAGAAGGTCGAGCGCCCGCGAGGCCCCTACCCGTCGCTGCCGTCCGGCATCGATCGCACCCTCAAGGTCTACTTCGATGGCTACCGCCGTCAGGGTGTCCTGCCACCGCTGATCGCGGGCCGGTTGGAGGGCACGCTCTCCACGGTGGCGCTCACGCTCGGGTTCAATGACGCGAAGGCCAGCGCCCGGTTGTGGGGCAAGCTCGACGACTGCCTGATCCTCCCGGACGGCCGCCTGGCTCCGCTGGACCACAAGACCCGCGCCTCCGCTCCGGAGGGGATCGACTACACGCTGAAGTACTACAAGTTCCAAATGGACGTCTACACGCTCCTCCTCGAGCGGGCCGGGCATCCGACGAGCCGGACGGCGTACGTCGTCTACTACTGCCCGCTGGACGGGGGCGCGTTGCACGAGGGGTTTCCCTTCGGGGTGACCATCCATCAGATTGCCACCGATCCGGCCGCCGCCTATGCGGTGTTCGTCGACGGCTGCCGCTGCCTCGCGGGTCCGGTGCCGCCGCCCGGCGTGCAGTGCGACTACTGCCGCTGGATGGTGGCGCGCGGGGACGCGCCGTCCACAGCGCCCGCGACGATTCCCGAAGACCTCTTCGCGTGATGGGTGAGCTGCCAACACTGCTCTTCCTGGGCAGCGCCTTCCTCGCCGAGGTGGTCGGCACGATGGCGGGCTTCGGGGCGGCGACCGTCCTCACCCCCATCGCTGCGTGCTTCATGGACGTGAAGTCCGCCATCGCCATTGTGACCTGGTTCCACCTCTGCGGCAACGCGTCCCGCCTGCTGTTCTTCGGCCGGCACCTCGACTGGCGGGTGGCGGCGACGTTCGGCGTCGCGGCGATCGCGTGCGGCATCCCTGCCGCCCACCTGACCAGCCTGCTGCCGTCCGCGGTGCTCTCCATCGGATTCGGCGCGTTCCTGCTCGGCTACGTGGCCCTGTCGTTGCGCGCACCCGACGGGATCCGATGGCCGCGCCGGCCCTCGACGCTGGTGATCGGCGGGGCCGCCTCCGGCTTCATCGCCGGGCTGTTGGGGACTGGGGGCGCGATTCGTTCCGCCTGCCTGCTGGCCTTCGGGCTGGCACCCGCGGCGTACCTCGGCACCTCCGCAGCGATCGCGCTCGCCGTGGACGCCACGCGGCTTCCGGTCTATCTCCTCGGGGGCCTGCTGCCGCGTGAGTTGCTGCCGGTCACCATCGGGTTGATTGCGGTCGCGTTCGCGGGTGCTTGGGTGGGGCAGCGGCTGGTGCGCCGGTTGACCGTGGCGGCTTTTCGCCGGCTGGTGTTAGGGCTGTTGAGTGTCATGGGATTGCGGATGGTCTGGGTGGGATTCTCGACGTGGCCGTAGGCCACCCTCAGGAGGGACGATGCGACCACCGGTGCTGATCGCCTGGGTGTGCGCGGCCGCCACCTGGATCGGATTCGTGCTGCCGTGGGTGCACGTGGAGCCTCGCGCGCCGGAGCTGCTCGAGCAGCTCACGCAGACGACGGAAGGCCAGACGCTGCTCGGCAAATTGACCGGCAAGGTCAGCCGCGTGACGGCGACCGTGCGCCGCGGCGCGGAAACGGTGACGGGCGACCTGTCGTCTCTCCAGGATCTGCCGCGGCAGATCAACGGCATCCAAGTCCCCCGGCTGGCGAACGACCAACGGACGAAGGTGGCGATGGCGCTGGTGGAGCTGTTCATGGGGACCGCGCAGGGCATCGGTTGGAAGAGCTCCCTCGTCTACCTGCTGCCGGGCCTTGCGACGCTGGCGGCCGCGCTGCTCATGCTCCTCGGCGGACAGCCGCGGATCGCATGGGGAGTCGCAGGCGTCTCGCTGCTGATCTGCGCCGTGGGGTCTTGGAAGCTCGCAACCGCCGTGCCCAGCAGTCCGCTGCTCGCCGTCGCCATCGGGCCCGGCCTGTGGGTGTCGATGGCCGCCTATGGGGGGTTGGCGTTCGCCGGCGGCTGGCAGGCAGCCAAACGTTAGCGGGTCGGCTCGGTGGGTGACGCAGAGCCGTGGTCCCCGGCGGCCGGTCCGCCGTCGCCGAGCGCCCGGAAGCCCGCGTCGGAGCGAGCGGGCCGACGGGAGGCCGGCATGCGTCACCCGCCAAGGTGAACCACTACCGGCCGGGCGGTCGCGTTGACCGGCCCGGACACGCCCCCTATAATCAGGGCTTGTGCCGGGATAGCTCAGATGGTAGAGCGGAGGCCTGAAAAGCCTCGCGTCCCCAGTTCGATTCTGGGTCCCGGCACCTTGCTTCTTCCTTAAATCAGCGATGGACATCTTGGTGGTGGATGACGAGCCGAAGATCTGCCGGCTGCTCGAGCAGATCCTCTCCGCGCGCGAGTGCACGGTGCGCACCGCCGCCGACGGCCTTGAGGCGCTCGCGCGCTTCCAGGAGCGCCCGGTCCCGGTCGTGATCACCGACATCCGCATGCCCCGCATGTCCGGGCTGGAGCTCATCCGCGAGCTCAAGCACCTGGACCCGCTCGTGAACATCGTGGTCATCACCGCCTACCCGTCGCTGGAGATGGCCGTCGACGCGATGAAGGAAGGCGCGTGCGACTTCATCACGAAACCGTTCGACCCGCTGCAGATCCAGGCGATCCTCTACCGCTGCCGCCAGCGGCTGAGCCTCGTCAAGCAGCTCCACCACGCCGGCGAGGGCGCCTTGAAGCTTGAGGAGCTCAACCGGCGCCTCGCGGAGGTGAACGACCTCAAGAGCCAGTTCCTCGCGACGATCTCCCATGAGGTCAACACCCCGCTGTGCCTCATGAGCGAATGGATCTACCTGCTGGCGGATCAAACGCTGGGGGCGCTGACGACCGATCAGCAGCATGCCCTGGATGTGGTGCTCGGCGCCTACGATCGGCTGCACCGACTCCTGCAGCAGCTCATCGACCTCATGCACGGCCACGAGATCGTCCTGCAGTTGGAGTCCACAACGGTCCACACACTCCTGACCCCGGTGGTCGAGACGCTGCGCGCGCGCACGCAAGCCCAGGGGCTGGCACTGGCCGTGACGCTGCCGCCCGAACCGCTGCTCGTGGAGATTGACCCGCGCCGGCTGACGACCGCGCTGGAGGCGCTCGTGGACAACGCGGTGAAGTTCAACCGGCCGCAGGGGCGGGTGGAGGTTTTGGTGAGCGCCTTGCCGACCAGTGTCGAGGTGCAGATTCGCGACACCGGCATCGGCATTCCCCCCGGAGAGCTGGAGCGCGTCTGGGACGCGTTCTACCAGGTAGACCGTCGCCTGGTCCGCGAGCACGGGGGGGCTGGGATCGGATTGACGCTGGCCAAGCGCTACGTCGAGCTGCACGGCGGCACGCTCACGCTCTCCAGCGAGGTGGGCGTGGGGACCACCGCCACGCTGGCCCTGCCACGCCCGGCGACGATCGCCGCCCAGCCGGTCCCCGCGTCCTCCGCCACGTAGCCCGCCCGCCACACGTAGCCCGCCCGCCTTGTCGCGTCTTCCGGAACGGACTACAATAAGTACCCCCGCCGGTGTAGCTCAGTGGTAGAGCAGCGGTTTCGTAAACCGCGGGTCGGAGGTTCAATCCCTCTCACCGGCTTGGTTTGACGTCACAGGAGGACCCCATGGCCGGAGCGGTCATCGAGCTCTCTGAGGGCAATTTCGACCAGGAAGTGACGAAGGCCGCAACACCGGTCGTCGTGGATTTGTGGGCGGCGTGGTGCGGGCCGTGCCGGTTGATCGCGCCGGTCGTCGAGGAGCT
>CAYJWO010000041.1:0-6569 GCA_964373825.1 uncultured Planctomycetales bacterium | reverse complement strand
CCGCATCCTGTGGAACTTGTTTTCAACAAAAGAGTTATGACAAGGAGGTCAACCCAATTGGGCCAAGTTGTCACGAGCGATACCCCCATGTCATGATGCGGCCGAAGTATACCATAAAGTTTTCCACAGCGTCAAGGAAGCGCTACCTTTTTCGCCGGCAGGAAATCATGCACGAAGGGCGTTCACTGGTTCACTGGTTGAGTCAGAGAACTGGCGAACCGATGAACCAGTGAACCAGTCTGGGTTGGCTACTGGAGGGTGGCGCGGATTTTGATGATCTTGAGCTCTTCCATGATGCGATCGAGTTGCGAGAGGATCGTCCGCTGGTTCTCAAGCACCGCCTCAAGTTGTTGAGCGGTCCGCTCCTCGGCGTTTTCCGGCGGACGCGATGAGCGGCTGGAGGGCTCCGTGGCCCAGGTGGTCACCCCGACCCACCAGACAGCACCCGTCACCCCGAGCAGGGCCGCCTGGGCCGCGCGGCGGTTACTCCGCCACATCGGAGGCCACCGCCTGCGGTGAGGCGCTCTCTTCGATGAGGCTCACCGTCAGGAAGATCAGGAGGTCCTGCTGCAGCGTGTCCGTCCCAGCGCTGCCGCCGAAGCGGCGCTGATTGGTGAACAACAACCCCACCAGCGGCAGGTCGCTCAAGAACGGCACCTTCTCTTCCACCACGACCTCGCTCGTCTTCAGCAACCCGCCGATTGCGATCGTGTCGCCGTTGCTGATGCGCACCATCGTCTCCACGGTCTGCGTCCCGAAGATGGGCAGCGTCACGCTGTTGCCGCTGCTGATCTGGAACGAGGCCTGGCCGTCGTTGGAGATCACCTCCGGCTTGAGGTCCACGACGATCTCGCGGCTGGGGTTGACGTGCGGGGTGACGGTCAGGACGGTGCCCAGCGTCTTCGACTGAAAACCGCTGACGGTCGTGTTGCCCGTCTGGGGGTCGACCGAGAAGGTCGGCACAGGGTACTCCTGCCCAATGTGGATCTTCGCCTCGTGGTTGTCCAGGACCGCCAGCGACGGGTTGGAGATGATCTTCGTGTTCGTCCGGTCCTTCAGCATGTTGAGCACGAGGCTAAACGTCGGACCCGTCAAGGTCCCGAGGGTGAAGGTGCTCGGGGCGGTCACATTCGGCGGGAAGAAATTCGCCCCGAGTTCTCCGAGCGTTGAGCCCTTCTGGAACGGAAAGCTGGACGAAATGCTGGGTGCTGTCTGCGACATCGACACCGAGTTCTGCCACTCGATCCCCAGATTCTCGTCTCGCTCCAGTCGCGTCTCCACGAGCCGCGTCTCGATCAGGACCTGCGGCGTCCGCTGGTCCAGCCGCCCGATCACCCGCTCGATCTGGAACAGCGTTGACGGGACGTCCGTCACGATGACCGTGTTGGTCCGCTCGTCGAACTTCACCCGCCCCCGGTCGGAGAGCATCTCGTTGATGATGCCGGGCACGTCCTTCGCCGTCGCGTAGTTGAGCGGGAAGACCTCGGTGGCAAGCGGCTCCTGCTCCACGGTGCTGAGCGTCATCACCCGGATGACCTTGCCCTTCCGCTCGTAGGTCAGCCCGTACGTGCGCAGGATGATGTCCAGCGCCGACGGCCACGGCACTTGGGTCAACTTGATGGTCACCAGCCCCTCGACGTCGCTGCCGGCCACGATGTCCACGCCCGCCTTGAGCGCAATGATCCGCAGCACCTGGCGGATGTCGGCGTCCTTGAAATCGAGGCTCACCAGCATCGCCTCCGAGGCGACGCCGTCCGCCGCCGCGGGGCCCTCGGCCGCCACCTCTGGCAGCGCATCCGAGGACGCGGCCTCGAGGGGGTCGGTCGGCGCGCTCGTGGCGTCGTCCGGCCCGGCGGCCGCCGACCCCGCCCACCCGAGCGAGAGCGCCACTACCCAGCCTGTCCATCGTTGCGTTGTCCGATGTCTCACGGGTGCCGCCCTCCTGTTGTGGCGCCGGCCGGAGGCGGCGCGTCCTGCAGGGATTCCTCAAAAGCCATCCGCAGGATCCGCGCCTCTCCCGCCCCATCGATCAGCACCACCTGACCCTCCTCAATCCGTGCCACCTCGTAGTCCCCGAGCACATCACCGACCTGCACCTCCCGATCGTTGATGAGGGCCAACGACCGGCCCTCAGGGTCCCAGAGGATGCCGTACAGTTCGGGCTCTGCCATCGTCGATCCGGCCGTGGCCAGGCCCACCACGCGACCGTCCCGCACGAGCGGCATGAACGGGTCGCGATGCCCTTTCGGGTCGTAGTGAAATGCCGGGGGCGCATCCTCCGCCACGGCGAGCTCCACCGACACGCCGGCGAGCATCACGGCGGCGACAAGCAGCCGCCCGGCGCGACCCCGCCTATCCCGCATGGCCACCGGGCGCTTCGGCCGCCGGGGGAGCGACGAACGCGTGCAAGATCATCCGGACGCTGTGGCGGGTGGGGTACTTCGGGTGACTCGTGATCCTCAAGGACACGAGCTGGATCGGCTCGTTCAACGTCTCGGTCAGACTCAGGTACGCTCCAAGCTGATGGTAGCCGGCCAGGGCTTCGATTTGAATCGGGATCTGCTGGTACACGCGAGACGCCTCCGGCGGGCGCGGGTCGAGGAACGCCGCGTCCGAGAGATCGACGGTGCGCTGGGGGGCGATCGACTGGAGGCGCAGCCCGGCTTGCAGGGCCAGCTCCGACAAGGTCTCGATGATCCGCGAGAGCTCCGCTTCCTGCGGCAGCCGCTGGCGCATGGTCTCAACGCGCTGTTGCAGCTGCTGGTAGGCGCGCTCCAGCTCCGCCTCGCGGGCCGTGGCGTCCTCAAGCCGCGCCAGCTGATCCCGCTGCTGGCGCACCTCACGCCCCAAGGCGACCGCCCGACGGCACAAGGGCCCGAGGATCAGTCCACCGTAGATCCACACCACCGCGATCCCCACCGCGGCCAGGAGTCCAGCCGCGCGCAGCTCGCGAGGGGTCAGTGTGAGCTTCATCCGCCGGGGGCCCCCTTCGCTGGGCTGGCGGTGATCGTGAACCGCACGAGCTCGATGTCGCCATCCTGGTCCCGCTTGATCGATTCAATTTGGATGTCGCCTAAGCCCGTGCGAAATGCGGCGTCGTCCTTGAGCTGCTGCACCAACCGCCCCACGTGCCCCTGGCTCGCGCCCCCCACCCCCTCTGCGAGGGCAGCGCCGCGAATGACAAGCCCCTGGGCCTGGTCGAGCATGAACTCGTCGAACCACATGCCGTCCGGGAGGACGTCGGAGATGATGTTGAGCCGGCGGGCCCATTGGACCTGCTCGCTCTCCAACCCGCTCAGCGCGCCTTCTTGAGCGCGCAGGTTCGCGGTGTCCTTCGCGAGGTGATCCAGCCGAGCCTCGCGCGGCTGCAAGGCGTCCACGCGAGCCCGCAGCCGAGCGACTTGGCGCCCCTGCCACTGGGTCATGCCAATCAAGCCGACCAGCGAGACGACCATGAGGCCGGCCAGCAGCCACATGAGCGGGGTGCGATGGAACTGCTCCACGGGCGAGCGGGTCAACCGTCGCCGATCGCCGGGCAGCAGATTGATGCGTAAGAGGGCGCTCATTCGATCCGCAGCGCCAACCCGTAGGCCACCGTGGCCTGCGCGGGGAGGCCCTCGGCTGGCCGCCACGCGCTGACCGCCTGAGGGAGATGACTCTTCATCGCCTCGAGGAACGCCTCCGAAGCGCTGACCCCACCGCTGACGAGCAGCTCGCCGGGCGGCTGCCCAAACCGGTTCTCCACGTAATCAAACGAGAGCTGCAGCTCTGCGGCGAACGTCTCGCAGGCGGCCGTAAGCGCCTCGCGCAGCGGATCGTCGAGGGTCCGGTCGACCAGCGCCTGGTGGACCGCGGCGGCCTCGCGACCGGCAAGCTCCCCGACGGCGCGCGAGAGCTTCTCCATGCCCCAGGGGATGTCGCGCACGAGGTGCGGCACGCCGTCGTGCAGCACGACGAGGCTGCTCAGCTGGGCGCCGACGTTGACGAGCGCGCACGAGGGGGCGGGTGCGTGGCCGTTGCGGCTGGCCCAGAAGGCGTTCGTCAGCGCCAACGCGTCCACGTCCACCACGCCGATTTCCAGGCCCGCGCGCTTCGCCCCATCCAGCCGCCGGTCGAGCAGCTCCTTCCGGCACGCGACCACTAGGATCCAGGACTTCTTGGGCCCGGAGGATCCAAGCTCCACTCCGTCAATGACCACCTCGCTCAACGGAAACGGCAGGTAGCGCTGGGTCTCGAAGGGAAGCGCCTGCCGGAGCTCCGCCGGCGACATCGAGGGCAGCTCGATGATCCGCATGACGACCCACGGCCCGCTGACCGACACGGCCACGGCCTTGGCCGGCACCTTGAGCTGCTCGACCGCCGCCCGAATGGCCGGTGCTGGATCATCCTCTCCGGAACGCGGCACCACCGCGTGACCCAGGAGGGCCCGCCGCTGGCTGCCGCGCCGCCCGCCGAGCGCCACCGCCTTCACGGCGCTGCTGCCCACATCGATGCCGACGGTGATGCGAGGCTCGCGCAGCTGCACGGTGACGAGGCGCTGCCAGAGCCGTTCGGCGGCGGCCGTCACGTGCGCAAGCGATGCGGTGGAGGGCATGCGGAGACTAGGAGCTGTTGCGGGCGCGAACGCGCGTCGTCAGGACGCCGCCTGAGATACCGCCGGTGGGCAATTCGGGATCGAGATGTCGGGTCTGAAGGTTGATGGTCACCGTCTGGGTCGCGGCATCCCACGCGAACAGGGCGCTGCCATCCGCATTCGGATGACGCATCCCGTTGGCCAGCACGCGGCAGGCCGCACCGTCAAACACCGTCACCGCTCCCGCCTGGCTGGCGTTGGGGCATCGGACGAGCTGGCGGGTATTGTCATCAGCCCCGATCACCGCGTAGTGAACCCATCGGGTTGCACCGATCTGCGCCCCATCGCCCCAGCAAATCGCGTTCGCGCACCCGGCCTGATTATAGCCCATGGCGACCTGGAAGTTAAGCTGGACCGACCCGTTGCCTAGCGCGGTCGTGCTCAGGTTGCCGGCCTGGCGCAACTCCCGGACCATGCTGTCGAACGCCCGCCGGGCCTCTTGCTGGACTTGCACGGTGGCATCCGCGGTCAGGTAGGACGATTTGCCGGTCAAAAAGGTCGCCATCAATCCGGCGCCGAGAATCGCCATGACGAAGGCGGACACCAGCGTCTCCGTCAGCGTGAACCCGCGCACCCGCTTGTGGCGTTCCCGCTCACCGCGCATCGCACACCGCTCACCGGTGCTCATCGGCAGGCAATGAGTGTCGTCAGCATCGCCTGCGATTCGATGACCCCATTGCCGTTCGCATCCTGCACCGTCAGGGTGTTCTCCGCGGCATCGAAGAGGAATTCGGGGCCGCCGCTGCCGCTGCCGATCGTGCGGCCGCGCTGCCGCCAGCCCACGGCGACGGTGACCCGCAGGAGGCTAAACTCCGACCCGTCCGGCTGCCGAGCACCGGTCCACCACTCATTCGCGCCGAGTTGCGTCGTCGCGCAGTGCTCGTTGGACGCGCCGGCTCCATCCTCATTCTCCACCTCCTGGCAGGTGACGGCAATGAGCTCCGTGGCATCCTGGGCGACCGCCCCGCCGGCCGGCGGCCACCTGCCACCCGCCTGGGGCTGGCCGCTGGGGGGCGGCGGAGGCGGCCCGTAGCCGGCGGCCTCAGCGGTCGGCATCGATACCAGGCTCACTACCCATGTGGCTGGGAGCTGGGGGCTGGGGGCTATGGGCCAAGACCACGCAAGACTTTTTGGACCGCCGCCGGCCGTCTTGTTCATCCAGTCGTTCCAGTGGGTGAACCCCGCCGGGGCGGCCGCGGACGGAAAGCCGGGGCACGTCGCAGTCGTCCCGGCGTTCTGCCGCCGGATCTGCTCCATGATGCGCGTCGCATCGTTCATCGCCGAGGACAGATTGCGCGCCTCCAAGTTCAAGAAGGTCAGGCCGACGTACGCGCCCAGCAGCGCCACGATGGCGATGATCAGAATGGAGGCTCCGAGCATGAGCTCCACGAGCGTAAACCCATGCACCCGCTTGTCGTGCGCCCGCTCGCCGTTCACCGCGCACCGCTCACCGGTGGTCATCGGCACGTCACCAGCGTCGTCAGCATCGCCGGGGACACCGTCATCCCGTCCCCATCCGCATCCGCGCTCAACGCGGCCCCGTCCCACGCGCAGTCCCCGATCGTCCGGCCGCGGTGCCGCCAGCAGACGGCCACCGTGACCCGGATCGGGTCATCAGGACATCCCCCGGCGCCATCCTCGCTCTGGCAGGTCAGCACGACGAGCTCGTCGGTCGCGGCATTCGGCAGGCTCTTGCCGCCACCGGCTGCCGCCAGCCACGCATCCCAGCTGCCCCCGCCCGGCGGGGTCCAGGAGGGGGTTGCGCACGCGGCGTTCTCCTCGCGAATCCGCTCGATCACGCGGTTGCCGTCCTGGATGGCGAGCGAGAGCCGCTGGGCGTGCTCGTTGAGGACCGTCTGCCCGAGGTAGGCGCCCAGGATGGCCGCGATCGCCACCGCCAACACCATGGCGGCGAGGATCAGCTCGATGAGCGTCA
>CAYJWO010000040.1:0-6598 GCA_964373825.1 uncultured Planctomycetales bacterium | reverse complement strand
CCTGGCGGGGCGAGGCGCGAAAGATCTCCGAGCCGAAGCGCGCGATGTCATAGCGCGAAGCGGCGGTGGCGATCATCTCGATGGCGCAGCACGCCAGCCCAAACTGCAGCGGCCAGATCGAGTTGGATCGGCCCCAGTCCACGAGCTGCTCCCAGGTCGTCAGGAAGACGCCCTGCTTCTGCAGCACGCTGCGCAGCCCCTCGTCGGCCATCACTCCCACTCCAAGACGCCCTTCTTCCAGGCGTACGCCAGCGCGACGGCGAGGATCCCCAGGAACAGCGCCATTTCCCATAGGGCGATCGGTCCGAACTGCCGCCACACCAGCGCCCAGGGATAGATGAAGAGGATCTCCACGTCGAACACGACGAACGCGAGGGCGTAGACGTAGTACTGCGCGCGAAACGGCACCCAGGGGTCGCCGCTGGACGGCAGGCCGCACTCGTACGCGTCCTGCTTGGAGAGCCCCGGCTTGCGGGGGGCGACGAGGCGGGCAAGGAGGAGCGGTGCTGCGCCGAGGACGACGGCGACGGCGGCGAGCAGACCGATGAAGAGGTACGACTCGAGGTAGGGCTCTGTCATATCCGTCGGCGGACGTGCCTTTCCTATTCTAACCTACCGCTCACGCTTCATTCAAGCACTGGGACGAATCCCATCTGGCGGGTCCTGCCGCTGCGCGACCCCACGGCGGTCCTCGGCGTCCCACCACCTGCGGGAGGTCGCCGGAGGCGACCGGCGCGCGGAGCGCGCCGCGCACCCCCGGTGCGCCCGGCAGGTGGTGGGACTGCGGTCCGGCGTGGGGCCCCCGCTCCGCGTCACCCGCGAGATGGGGTACGATCCAAACGCTCGGCAGCACCCGCAGGCCCCAGGTCGCCGCACGTGTCCGGACGCAGCAACCGCGCGAGCAGCTCGATGCCGTCCACCAGCCGCGGGCCGGAGCGGTTGAAGTACGCCGACCCGTCCACCAGATGCACGTTCCCGCGGCGCACCGCGGGCAGTCCCTCCCACCACGGCTGGCGGGCCACGGCCTGGAGCTCCATTCGCATCCGGGGAATCGACAATCCGCACGGCATGAGCATCAGCACGTCCGGCTCGGCGGCCGCGATCTCATCACCGGTCACGTACCGGGAAGGAGCCCCGGCTCGCCCGAGCACCTCCACGCCGCCGGCCGCTTCGACCTGCTCCGGCACCCAATGCCCCGAGGCCATCGGCGGCTCCAGCCACTCGAGGCAGAAGACGCGAGGCCGCGTCGTGGCCGCCGCGATCCGCGCGCGGATGCGCGCCAACCGCTCGTGAAGGGCCTGCCGGAGAGCCTCGGCTTCGGCACGGCGGCCCGTCACCTCGCCGACGCGCCGGATGTCGTCGAGCGCCTCGTCCAGCGTGTGCGGATGCAGCGCCAGCGCTCGAGGCTGAATCGACAGACGCTGCACGGCGGATTCGATGGACGCCGTGTCCACTGCACACACCTCGCAAAGCGCCTGGGTCACGATGAGATCCGGCTGCAATGCGTGCAACCGCTCGACGTCGATCTCGTAGAGGCTGCGGCGCTGCGCGAGCGCGGTCTGCACCGCCCGATCGATCTCGGCGCTGGAGAGTGTTTCCGAATCGATCCAGGTCCGCACGATCGACGGCTTGGCCGCAGCCTCCGGAGGGAAGTCGCATTCGTGAGACACGCCGACCACCTGCGGGCCGAGGCCGAGGGCGTAGAGCATTTCCGTCGCGGCGGGCACGAACGAGCAGATGCGCATCGGGCCTATGCCTCGACGGCCGCGCGCAGTTGCCGCATGGCGCGCTCCGGGTCGCGCCCAAGATGGAGATGCAGTAGACGCCGGCCGCGCTGGCGCATCGCCTCCACGTCGCCGAGCGCTTGCGCGCGCTTCAGGACGCCGAACGTGCACGGTTCGCCCGGAATGGGAAGATCCGCCGCGTCGTCGGCGGTCAAGACGAGAAACAGGCCGCGGTCCGGGCCGCCCTTGAAGAGTTGGCCGGTCGAGTGCAGGTAGCGGGGGCCAAAGCCGACCACCGATGCGCACTGCAGGCGCGCCGCCCAGCGAGACCGCACCTCTTGCACCGCCGCATCGAGCACCGGTGTGCGCGGGAGAAAGGAGAGGACTGCGGCATAGTCTCCCGGCCGCTGCTGGCGGTTGAGCGTCTGGAGCGCCTCGGTGAACGACGATGCATCGGAGACGGCCGACGGATCGTCGGGCAGCCACGATGTCTTCGCGTAGGTCGCGAGCAGGGCTTGGGTGCGCGCCTTGCTCTCGGCTACGTTCGGCTCGTCGAACGGGTTGATCTCCAGTAGCGTTCCGGCCAGGGCGACGGCGACCGACCATGTCGCCACGTCGCTGCCTAGATCGTACCGGTCGGCCCACGCGACCGTCACGACCGGATGCCCGGCCTGACGCAGCGCCTCGATCTGCCGGTCCAGCGCGGCCTGCGGCTCGTGGTCCAGCCGGAGTGCCACGAACACGCGGTCCCGCCCATACGCCGACGGGGCCAGCCAGGGCTCTTGGTGCACCGGCACGATCCCCCGACCCGACTTGCCGAGGCTCTCGGCGACGAGCTGCTCCGCCCAGGTCCCGAAGGACTCCAGCGCGGGCGGACAGAGCAGCGTGAGCTTATCGCAGCCGGTCTCAGCGAGTGCCGCCAGCGTCGCCCCGAGCCGAACCGACGGCTCATCGAACGCGGCGAGGGACCCCCGGCACCGGTCGAAGGACTGCTGGCCGCGCTCCAGCAGCCGGTCGACATCAGCCCCCAGGAGCGCTGCCGGGACGAGCCCGAAGAACGTCAGCGCGGAGAACCGGCCGCCGACCTCCGCTCCTGTCCCGGGGCCGTGCGTGAACACCTCGCGGCACCCCCACGCGGCCGCCTGCGAGACGAGCGAAGTGCCCTCGTCGGTGATGACGATACAGTGGTCGGCGACGGGACGGTTGGCCTGGCGCAGCCGGTCGACGAAGTAGCGCGACAGCGCGTTGACTTCGGCGGTGGATCCGGACTTGCTCGACACGAGCAGGAGCAGCTCCTCCAGCGGGCCTTGCCGCTCGGCAGCGCGGATGGCGGCGGGGTCGGTCGTGTCCAGCACGGCGAGGTCCAGCCCGTCGTCGGCCACGCCGAGAATGGATCGGCACACGTCGGCAAACAATCCGCTGCCCCCCATGCCGAGGAGGAGGATCCGCCGGCGCCCCGCTTGGCGCGCGGTGTTCGCGAGGTCGCGCAAACGCGGTGCGTGCGCGCGCATGACGGACGGGATGGTGCGCCACCCGAGCCGTTGGCGGATGGCGGCTTGCGTGGAAGGATCCGACGACCAGAGACTGCTCTCGCCCGCCCAGAGACGGTCGTTCGCGCGCTGGCGCGCGAGGCGCTCATACGCCGTGTCGACGGCCGTGGCGTGCGGGCCGAGCTGAAAGTCGTAGCGCGGGCCGTGCGTCATACGTCAGCCCGCCGCGAGCGGTTACTTGATGAACTCGGTGGCGCTGGCGTCGGCGCTGCCGCTGGAAAGGCCCAGGTACGTGCTGAGCCGGGCCCACGTCTGCGGCCCCACCTTGCCGTCGACCTTCAGGCTGTTGGCCTGCTGGAAGGCGCGGATGGCGTCTTGGGTCAACGGTCCCGACTTCCCATCGATCGGCCCCTGGTAGAAGCCGGCGTTGGCGAGTGCTTGCTGAATGTCGCGCGTCGCGGGCGTCGCCGACGCAGCGGGTCCGGCGGCGACCGGAACCTGGATGGCTGAGCCGGTGGATGAAGGCGCCAAGGGCAGCTCCGCCCCTGTCCCACGCGACTGTAGCCCACGCACCTCGAACTCCAAATCCGCAATCCGCTGATCCAATGACGCGACCTGCGTGTGCAGTTGGCTAAGATCCACGCGCCGCGGCTGCTTTCCTGCGCAGCCAGCGACGAGCAGCCCCACGAGCATCACCGCGAATACCTTTCGTGCCATCGCGTCCTCCTGTGTCACCGGTGAGATGTATGGCGATAGTCTAGCAGTCCGATCTACCGCGCGCAAGATGCGCAGCCCCCCTACTGAAGCTGGCGGACGAGCTCGAGGAATTCGTCGGGAGGCACGAACCCCAGCAGCCGCAGGTCGCGACGCTCAGCACCCGTCCGATCGAAGAGGAGGACGGTCGGCACGCCGTAGATATCGTAGCGCTCCACGAGTGCTTCGGCGTCCGGGGTTAGCTCATGCGTCGCGTCCGCCCGCAGCGTCGCCGTCTCGGCGAGTGCTGCCACCACCGTCGGGTGGCGGAAGGTGACGTGATCGAGTTCGACGCACGGCACGCACCAGTCCGCGTAGAAATCGATCACGATCGGGCGCTGGTCGCGCACCGCCTGCGCGAACGCCGCCTCGCTGTACGGCGTCCACGCAACGCCGGGAGCGCTCGCCGACCGCGGCCATACAACAGCCAGCGCGGCCACGAGCAGCGCGCTGCCCATCAACCGCCGCACCCAGGTGAACGCGCGTCCGCGATCCGCGGTGCGATACAGCCACCCCAGGAGGAGCCCTGCTCCGGCGAGCAGTATGGCCGCCCCGAGGGTTTCCGCGCTTGACGGCAACAGCGGCCGCAGGAGGTAGAGGACCAGCCCCAACAGCACGACTCCGAGCAGCTGCTTGATCCACACGAGCCAAGCACCCGCTTTCGGCAGGCGGCCCATCCGGTGCGCGATGAGTGCTAGCACGATGTAGGGTGTACCCATGCCAAGTCCCAGGGTGAAAAAGAGGAGAAATCCCTTCGGCGGATCCGCCAGCTGCCCCACGATGAGCAGCAGCCCCACGACGAACGGCCCGATGCAGGGGGCCGCCACCAGGCCGAGCACCAGCCCCATGAGCAGAGCGCCCAACGGCCCCGAGGCGGCGCGGCCCATCCGCTGGAGCAGGACCTGCGGAAGCCGGAATTCGTAGAACCCGAACAAGCTCAAGGCCAACGCCGCCACGACGGCGGCCACACCGATGAGGACGGCGGGTTGCTGGAGCCACGATCCGAGGAGGGCCCCCGTCTGCGCGGCGAACAACCCGAGGAGCGCGTAGCTGAGCGAGATTCCGACGACGTAGCAGCTCGCCAGGCCCGCGATCCGACGCCATGATCCGGCGGCCTGCCCGCTGAAGAACGCGAGCGTCACCGGCACCATCGGATAGACGCAGGGGGTGAGGTTGAGCGACAGTCCGATGACGAACGTCGGCAGGAGGGCGACCCAGAGGCCGTATCGGTCGATGACGTCGCCGGCGGTCGCCAGCGTCCACTCCATCATGCGCGCATCACCTCAAACGACAAAACCGACCAGCCGCATGCATCGGCTGATCGGCCTGAATCGTGGACGGCCTCTCAGAAGTGGTACTTCAGGAGCGCCTTGCTCCCCTCGAATTCGGCGCCGGCCTCGTCCTCGTCCTGCGGGATCAACACTGCCGCCGTGCGCTCGACCGACTTGACCGAACCGCGCAGGAGGCCGAACCACAGCCCGCTGACCGGATCGAACCGTTTCGATTGCTCCGCGATCTGCTTGAGCGGCTCGGCCCAGACGAACGCCAGGGTCAGCGCATCTTTGGGAAGGTCCTTCAGTTCTTTCTGCTTCGCGTCCGCGCGCCCTGCGGCAATGCACACGAGCGCCGCGATCGCTCCCACCCACCATGCCGCTGTCATGAGCTGCCTCCCGTCTGAAGCCATCGAGAACATTGTACGCTCTTTCTCCGCAGGGTTCAAAGGTCGCCGTGCCCCCTGAACCACCCGACGGCTCGACGGATCGCCTCTTCCGCGGACGTCTGGGGCAGCCCGAGCTCCCGAACCGCCTTGGAGCCGTCCAGCACTTGCGGCTGCTTCGCCGACTCCAACGCCTGGCGCGTCAGGAGCGGCTCGCGCCGCAGCAGCCAACCGGCGGCTTCGGTGGCCACGGCGGCCGCGGTCGCCAGCCCGTGCGGCACACACCACCGCGGAGCCGCAACACCGGCCGCCTGGGCCACCAACCCCGCGAACTCTCGCATCGTCAGGTTGCTGTGGCTGAGCAGATAGCGCTCGCCAAGGCGCCCCCGTTCGGCCGCCCGCACATGCCCCACGCCGACGTCGCCGGTGTAGACGACGTTGAACCGGTAGTCGAGGTAGCACGGCAGCCGGTGCTTGGCGAAGAGCAGGATGAGGAGGCCGGAAAACGGGCGGGCGTCGTACTCGCCCATGCAGTAGCTGGGGTTCGCGATGATGGCGGGCAGCCCGGCCGCGGCGGCCTGGCGCACCTCGTGCTCCATCGCGACCTTCACCGTCGTGTACAGCGGCCGCGGGCCGTCCAGGGGCCAGGGTTCGCCGTCCGCCTCCGTGGCGGCGCGACCGGGAACACGCCGGATCGTCGCCGCGCTGCTGGTGAAGACGAGGCGGGCCGGCCGCGCGCGAGACAGCGCATCAAGGAAGTACTGCGTGGTCTCGCGGCCTCGCCGAACGGCCGCCTCGACCCGGCCGCGCAGCCGCGGATAGTAGCCGGCCGCGTGGAACACCCACTCGCAACCCGCTAACGCCTCGGTGAGCCCTTCGCCGGTGTCGAGATCGACGCGGATTGGCTCGACGTCGAGGCCGTCGAGGAGGAAGCGAAAGCGGTTGCTGCGGTAGGCGGCGCGCACCCGGTGGCC
>CAYJWO010000039.1:0-6804 GCA_964373825.1 uncultured Planctomycetales bacterium | reverse complement strand
GCCCACCCGAACCCCACGACGAACAGCATGAGGGCGCCCACGGGATCCACGTGCGACCGCGGATCCAGCGTGAGCCGGCCGTACCGCGCGGCGGTCTCGTCTCCGAAGAGCCGCGCGACCCAGCCGTGCGCCACCTCGTGAGCGATGACCGAGTACAACAGCAGCGCGGCCAAGACGAGGAAGGCGAGCGGGGCTTCAACCAGCAGTCGGATGAGGCCCATGCGCTATCGGAACAAGCTCATGAGGGCGGCTGGCCCTCCCCCGCCGGCTCGCCGGTGATGTCCTGCGTCAGGAACCGGCCCCCGAAGATCATCGTGTTGATCGCGCTCATCTCTCAACGGGAAAACCTGATTCCTGCCAGGACTCGAAGCCGCCGATCATCTCGCGCGCCGTGTAGCCCTTGCTCGCCAGAACATACGCGGCCTTGGTCGAGAGGGTGCAGGTCACATCCCAGCAGTAGCAGATGATCTCCCGGCTCTTGGGCAGCTCGTGGAGCCGATCCGGCAATTGCTCAAACGGAATGTTGATCGCCCCCGGCAGATGCCCCTCCTGATAGCCCTGCGAGGTGCGCACGTCCAGGAGCACGAACCCCCTCTCGCCCGCGTCGCGCAGCCGCTTGACGTTGTGGGGCCCAAGCTCCGCCGCCAGCTTCGCCGCGAAGTAGCGCTTGAGCTGTGCTGGGGATGCCCGCACCGCCTTGCGCCGTGTGACCGTTGCCACCGCCATTCCACACCTCCGTGTTCCGCCCCCGCGAGGGGCGGGTCAGTCTTCCGCAGACGACCGGCGCCGGCGCCGACAGCAGTCGCGGCCAGCGCCGCAGTCCTGGACGGTTACGCGCGTGAGGCACGTCCGCGCATTGCGCGTGACGAGCAACACCGCACCGCACGCCGTGCACACTAACCGCTTCGGCGAAGACCCCTGTGTCAGAGTGGCCCCGCAAAACACGCACCGAAAGGAGCGCGCGGGGCGGCGGGATGATCGCGCGCGACGGGTCATCCGCCAAGCCGCTGCCGCCGGGCGGCGCGCCACTCCCGCACGATCGGCAGGAACGAGATCAGGATGACCGCGGCGATGACCCAATGGAGGCGGCGCTCAATGTCGGGGATAACGCGTCCCAGAAAGTAGCCGGCCAGCGTCATGCTGCTCACCCATCCTACCCCGCCCACCACATTGTACGCGACGAAGACCGGGTAACGCATCCGGCCGATGCCGGCCACGGTGGGCGCGAAGGTCCGCACGATCGGCACGAATCGCGCGATGACAATCGTCTTCGCCCCATGCTTCTCGTAGAACCGCTGAGTCCGGAGCAGATGATCCCGATGGAAGAGTCGGGAGTCCTGCCGGGTGAACAGCCGCGGGCCCAAGTGGTAGCCGATCGCGTAGCCGGTGCTATCGCCCAGGATCGCGGCCAGGCTCAGCGCGCCATTCAAGACCCAGATGTTCAGGATGCCGTCGCTGGCGGCCAGCAGCCCCGCGGTGACCAGGAGCGAGTCGCCGGGCAGGAAGAACCCAGCGAGCAGCCCCGTCTCCGCGAAGACGATGGCGATGAGGACCGTGTACCCGCCCCAGCGGATTAACTCGTCGAGCTGCGGCAACCACTCACCCATGACGAGACATGTCCAGGGGGCGGACCGATCCACGAGCGCGCAGCTGCTCGATCAGTGTGTCGGCGAACAGTTGGTGGAAGGCCGGATGGGAGGCGACGGTGGCGGCGCGGACGTAGCGCATCCCAAGCCGCTCGGCTTCCCGGCGGGCTTCCATATCGAGATCGTAGAGCACTTCGACGTTGTCGCACCAGAAGCCGATCGGCACGACGACGACGTGCCGGACGCCGAGCGCGGCAAGCTGTTGGAGTGCTCCAGCCACCTCCGGCTCGAGCCACGGCTCGTGCGGAGGCCCGCTGCGCGATTGGTAGGCGACCGACCACTCCTGCCGGCCGAGGGCTTGCGCGACGAGCTCGCTGGAGCGCCGCACCTCCGGCTCGTAGGGCGCGCGCGACGCCTGCGCGACAGGAATCGCGTGGGCGGTGAACAGCAGGTGTGCTACGTCAGCGCCCGCCGCGGCCTCCCGCACCGTATCGGCCTGCGCGCGGATGAACAGCGGGTGGTCGTGCCACCCGCCCAGGTACTCGTATCGGATCGGCTGGTTGCAGGCGCGTACCACCTCTTCCACCGCGACGACGTACCGGTCGAAGCTGGCCTCGCTGCGATGGGGAGCCAGCACGACCGCGAGCCCCCGTTGCAGCCCCCGCCGTGCCAACCCGGCAATGACGTCGGTCAGGAACGGCCGCCACTGGCGCATGCCCAGCGCGACTGGAATCGTCACCCCATGCGACTGGAGCACCTGCGTCACCCGCTCCACGAGGGCGACCGCGGCGTCGTGGTACGGCGACCGGCCGCCGACGAGCGCGTAGTGGCGCTCCACCTGGCGCAGCCGGGCTTCCGGCACGCGCATCCCCGCCACGACGCGTTCGATGAACGGCCGCACTTCGTCCGGCCGCTCGGGTCCGCCGAAGCCCACGAACAGCACATGGTCGAACGCTTCGCGGCTGCGAGTCATGCCGCAACCGGCGCTGGGGTATGCGCCAGCGCCAGGATGCGCTCGGCCGCTTCCTCGGCCTGGCGGACGCAATCCGGCAGGCCGAGGCCCCGGTAGCCGTTGCCGGCGACGAAGAGTCCTCGGTAGGGGGCGAGTGCTTGCTGGATGCGCTCAAGGCGCTCCAGGTGCCCGACATGGTACTGCGGCATCGCCTGCGGGTGCCGATGGATCGCGACGAAGCGAGGGACACCCCGAAGCCCGATCAGCGCTCGCAGCTCCTCGATCACCAGCCGTTCCAGCGCCGCATCGTCGAGCGCAACGACGTTCCGGTGGAGCGCTCCGCCGACAAACACGCGCAAGAGTGCCTGATCCGCGGGTGCCCGTCCGGCGAACTTCTGGCTGACGAAGGTGCATCCCAAGACCGGCCGGCCTTCGACGGCCGGCACGACGAGGCCGGCACCCCCCAGCGAATGTGTCACATCCTCGCGGCGGACGGCGACATTGACTGTCGCGACCGACTCATAGGGGATCGCATCCAGCTCCTCGGCGGCCGGAGCGGCGAACGGCCGCACGAGGCGGGCGGTCTGGTGGGCGGGGAGTGCGAGGCACACGGTGTCGGCGACGAACCGGCGGCCGTCGGCCGCGGTGACCGTCCACTCGGTCCCTGGCTGGACTTGCGTGACGGACGTTGAGCGCTCCAACCGCGCGGCACCCAGCCGATCCGTCAGGGCGCCGATGAGCTGGGAGAGCCCACCGCGCAGTGTCACGAAGAGACTGTAGCGCGGGCCGCTGGCGTGCTCGGTGCCCGCCGGGCGACTCGAGGTGTTGGCGCGGCGAAACGCCCGCGCGATGCTGCCATGCTCACGCTCCATCTGCCAGAAGCGCGGCAGCGTGGCGCGCAGGCTCAGGCGGTCGGGGTCGGCGGTGTAGACGCCGCTCATCATCGGCTGGCCCAGCCGCTCGAACACCTCGCGGCCGAAGCGCCGCCGCACGAACCCGCCGACGCTTTCATCCGTGCCGCCGCGGCGCGGACGCACCCACGGCTCGCAGGCGGCCCGCAGCTTCCCCCAAGGGCTCAACAGCGGTGTTTGCGCGAACGCTCCCAGCCGGGTTGGTGCGACCAGGTAGACGCCCTCCGGGACCGGGACGAGCCGCCCGCGGTGCGCGACGAAGCTGCGCTGCGCCGCGGGTTGGGTCCCCAGGAGCTCGCCGCTAAGGCCGAGGCGCCGGCAGAGCTCGACGGCCCACGGCTTCTCGGTCAGGAAGGCATCCGGGCCGGCCTCCACGAGAAACCCATCGCGCTGCTGGGTCTCGATGACGCCGCCGAACCGCGCCGACGCCTCCAGGACGGTCACCTCCAGCGGGAGCCCCCGCTCGCGGCCAAGTTCCAGGATTCGATGCGCGGCCGTCAGACCGGAGATGCCGCCCCCAACGACCACGACGCGGTACGGGATCATCGGCGACTCAGTTCGTGCACGAAATCCACCAGGGCGATGGCGTTGTCGACGGGGGTGTTCGGCAGGATCCCGTGCCCGAGGTTGAAGATGTGGCCGGGGTGTTCCGCCGCCTGCGCGAGGATGCGCTGGACGTGCTCGCGGATCGCCTCGCGCGGCCCCAACAGGACGGCCGGGTCGAGGTTCCCCTGAATGCCGACGTCGTAGCCGAGCTGCTCCCACGCGCGGTCGAGCTCGACGCGCCAGTCGATACCGATCACGTCGCCGCCCGCCTCCCGGCACTCCCGCAGGAAGGCCGTAGTCCCGGTGCCGAAATGGATGACCGGAGTCCCGGCGGTGAGCCCGCGGATGAGCGACTGCGTGTGCGGCAGCGCGAACGTCCGGTAGTCGGCCGGGCTCAGGCACCCCACCCAGCTGTCGAAGAGCTGTAGCGCATCCGCCCCGGCGGCGATCTGCCCGTTGAGGTACTTGATCAAGCCGCGGGTCAGCTTCCCCATGAGGGCGTGCCATGCCCCGGGATCGGCGTACATGAATCGCTTGGTCTGGGCGAATGTGCGGGAGCTGCCGCCCTCGATGAGGTACGAGGCGAGTGTAAAGGGGGCACCCGAGAACCCGATGAGCGGAATCGCCTGGTCGAGGTGCGCGCGCGTCAGCCGCACCGCGTCGAAGACGTACGCGAGCGACTCGGCGGGCTCGATCTCCTTGAGCCGGTCCACATCGAGCCCGGGGCCTTCCGCCCCGGAGACGACCGGGCCCTCCTCGGAGCCGTACTCGAGCGCGCAGCCGAGCGGCTCGACGATCAGCAGGAGGTCGGAGAAGATGATCGCCGCGTCCACCCGCAGCCGCTCCACCGCCATGATCGTCACCTCGGCGACCAGCTCCGGCCGCTTGCACAGCTCGAGGAACGGCACGCGGTTGCGAAGCGCTCGGTACTCCGGCAGGTAGCGGCCCGCCTGGCGCATGATCCAGACCGGTGTGACCGAGGTCGGCTCCCGCCGGCACGCCTTCAGCAGCAGCGCCTCGCGCCGCGCCGAGGGATCCACCGCCGCGCGAGCCGTGTCCGCGGCGATTCGGCGCGCGAGGGGAGCCGCCTTCTCCTGGAGCAACCGCTGGGCTTGGGCGGCCGTCTCGGAGACCAGGACCCCCATCTTGGAGTGGCTCGGCTCGAAATCCACGGGGAACCCGCACGCCAGCAGCGCTTCGGTCGTCATCGGCCCCACCGAGACAGTCACCACCCCCCGCATCGCCTGCCGCAGCGCAGACTCGATCCCCTGCTCCGCCGCCACGCGCAGCACGTGCCGAATCTGCACCGCGTTGGTGAACAGGGCGAACTGGACCTGGCCAGCGATGAGGTCGTGGAGGGCCGCACGCAGCGGCCGGGCGTCATCCGGCAGCGCCCACCGGTAGATCGGCACCTGCATCACCTTGGCTCCGCGCCGCTTCAACCCGTCCAGCAGCTGCTCGTTGGCGATCCCGTACTCCTGCACCGCCACGACCTTCCCCTCGAGCGGCAGACCGCGCTCGCTCTCGTCGAGGGCCGCCAGCAACTCCGCCCAGGTGTTGGGCTCGGGCACGGCGATCGCGATGGGGATGCGGTATTCGTTCAGCACGCGCACCGGCTTCGGCCCGCGGGCCACCACGGTGACGCGCGTGAGTGCCTCGACGATGCGCTCGCGCGGGTGCTGTGCAGCGAGCGTCTCGAGCAGCCACCGGGTGCCAACACCGGTCAGGCAGATGAGGACGTCCATCTGGCCGGCGAAGAGCTGCTCCGAAAACGCGAGCGCTTCCGGTTGCTTGGCGAGCGGCACTTCCTGCATCGACGGGGCGGGCAGCGACCGGCCGCCGTAGCGGGCAATGCTCTGCGCCATGATCTCGGCGTGGCGGCTCTCGAATGACACGACAGTGGCTCCCTGGAATCCCGTGGTCATGACGGTGGGTGGGGGTGCTGCGCTAGGCGGGTGCTGGGCTCTGCCACAGGACCCGGCCGACGAAGAACGGGCCCAGCGACTGGATGTGCTTGGCCGTCTGCTGCGTCGCCCGCATGTCCTGAATCAGGCGGGAGAGCGGGTACAGCTCCGGCCCGACGATGCCGAGCACGAACTCGTTGTCGCGCGCGTCGAGGCCGTGGCAGGCGAGCCGGATGTCGGACGCCAGCCCCGCCTCGCCGTACGCGCGGCCAAGCACCGCATGCTCGCCTAGGATGCGCGCCTGCTCGTCGCTGGGCAACAGCGCGAACTCCGGCTTGCGCCGCAGCGGGTACCAGATGGCCCACGCGAAGGCGGGGTTGAGCGCTTGCCGGCGCGGCCGCTGCAGCACCCAGTCGTCCCCCGGCGGTTCGCGGCCGGTCGCGTACGTGCGGCCGAACATGGTCAAGTCTGACTTGTGCCGCAGCGCGGCAAACGGAGGCCGGCCCAGCAAGGTCCGCGCCTCCCCGGCGAACAGGCCGGGGTCCTCCGACACGAGCAGCACGCCAAGGCCGCTCGGATCGTTCGCGTCCAGGTAGAGGACCCCTTCGAGGCGGCTGGCCTCCAGCGCTTCGCGCACTGGGCCGATGTCGCGGCAGCCGCCGAACGCCTGCACCTGCATGAAGAGCCGCCGCTCGCCGCGCTGGGGCAGCGCGACGCGCGCGCCCTCGCGGGGGCGCAGGGCGGGATCGTGAACGGTTGTCGTCGAGGTCTCAGATGCCATGTCCGTACGGGGCACCAGTATCCCACAAACTGCCGGACCCGTCTATTCAGACGGTGAGCCGCGTCTCAAGTGGACGGGTCCTGCCGTGGTACCATCCCACCACCTGCTGGGCGCACCGAAGGTG
>CAYJWO010000038.1:0-6960 GCA_964373825.1 uncultured Planctomycetales bacterium | reverse complement strand
TCCACGAACACCTGCTCGGGCTTGAACACGCGCAGGGCTCGCTTGAGGTTCCGGACCACTTCCTCCTTGGATTCGATCCGGTGGCTGTGGACATCGACCACCCCCAGCCCCACCTCCTTGCGGAACCGGCGGCCCCGGAAGAAGTCCAGCAGCTCGAAGTCGCGGTTGGCGAATTCCAGGTCGATCTGATCCACGGGCAACCGGTGGAGCTTGGGTCCGATCGTCTTGAAGTCGCCGTAGCAGATGTGCGTCAAGGTCTTTGCTCGCAGACCCTTGGTGGCGATCCCCAGCGCCTCGATGGCCAGGTCCATCTCTTCCGGCCGCGTCGAGATCGCCGGCTCGTCGATCTGGATGTACTGAGCGCCCGCCCGCTCCAGGTCCCGCGCCTCCTCGCGCACCACCTGGGCGATGGCCAGCGTCGCGGCCCGGCGGGACGGGTAGTGCTCGTTGAACGACCAGTCCATGATCGTGTACGGGCCGGTGAGCATGCCCTTCACCGGCTGCTTCGTGAGCCCCTGGGCGAACCGCCACCACTCGACCGTGATGGGACGCCGGCGGGTGATCTGGCCCGCGATGATCGGCTTGCGGTAGTACCGGTTGCCGTACGAGCGCACCAGCTCGCTCGACTTGAACCCGCCTAAGTGCTCCGCGAAGTACGCGACCATGTCGCCGCGGTACTGCTCGCCGTCCACGAGGATGTCGAGCCCCAGCGTCTCCTGGACGCGAATCCATTCGCGCGTCGCCCGCTCTTCCAGCGCCCGCAGGCCCTTCGCGCCCAACTCGCCGCGGCGCGCCTGGCTGCGCGCGGTCATGAGGTAGTCCGGTTTCGGCAGGCTGCCGACGGATGTGGTCAGCAACATGCGACGGCCTCCTTGCGGGCCTGAAAGCTGCGCGCGGCAGCCGTCAGCCGGGTCAGCTTCGCCAGCGCCTGGGTATGCGGCAGGAACTCCAGCCCGCAGCTCGGATGAACGGACAGCCGATCCAACGGCACCTGCCGACGGATCGCGCGGAACGTCGCGTGCAGCTCCTCGACCGACTCGAGCTTCGTGTTGCGCCCGTCCAGGCAGCCTACGCCCAGCTCCTTCGTGATCTTCGCCCGCCGAAGGGCCTGGCGGGTCTTCGGGCTCGAGACGACATCGAGGCTCACGAGATCGACCGGAGCCTTGGCGAGCAGGACGGAGAGGGTCCCGTCCAGCGCGCCGAAGTAGACGGCCAGCGCGGTCTTCGCCTTGACCCCCGTCGTGGCGAGATCCAGCCCCTCCAGCGCGAGCGTGAGGTTCGGGGTCCCGAAGCCGAGTGCCGGCTCATCGAACTGGATCACCGGAGCTCCCGCCGCCGCGAGTGCTTGGGCTTCCGCATTGAGCAGCTCCGCCATGCGGCGGACAAATGTGGTCTCCGAGCGGTAGTGCTGGTCCTCGCTCATGCGCACGAAGGTATAGGGCCCCGGCAGCACCGCCTTGACCGGCCGCGCCGTGCAGCTCGCGGCGAACCGGTAGTCGTCGACCAGCATCGGTCCGCGCCGCGCGGGCGCTTTGCGCAGGATGGGGCGGCGGTAGTAGACGTTGTTGTCGAACCAGCGCGTCAGCCCGTTGATCTCGAAGCCGTCCAGCCGCTTGGCGATCGGCGTGACGAGATCCTCCCAGCGGATCTGCCCGTCCGTCAGCAGGTCCACGCCGGCGTCCTCCTGCTCTGTGATCACGGCCCGGGTGATCTCGCGGCACACGTCCTCCAGCTGCGCGTCGGTCAGCTCCTGGCGCTGCCAGCGGGAGAGCGAACCGATCAGCTTCGTCCCGTAGCCGCCCTCGGCGACTTTCGGGTAGCTGCCCACCATCGTGGTGATCATCATGACCTCCGTCCGTTCGGGGTTCTGGGCTCGGGGCTCTGGGCCGAGGGTTTTCCCCCGAACCCTGGACCCTGAACCCCCAGCCGACTTTGCTCCTTCTGCTCATAACACGCCGGACAGTTGTAGAGCGGCCGCGCGAGGCTGCGGTCGTAGCCAGAGGCGATCACGACCCGCAGGACTACCTCGCTCTCCTGCTTGCACGTGTCACACCGCGGCATGCCTGGTTCACCGGTTCAATGGTTCACTGGTTCAATCGTTCGAGTGAAGACATCATCCCACCAGTCGGTCCACGCCGCCGCCCAGCGCGCGGCGGCATCCTCCACCGTCAGCGGCATCCTCGCGAGTGCTGCGAGCGGATGCGCCACACGGTGCAGCTCGCCCAACACCTCCGGCGGAACGACCCCGACCAACTCTGCGGGCAGCGGCTGCACCCACAGCGACCCATGCACCAGCCAGCTCTCCGGGAACCGGCGCACCGCGAGGCCGGCGACTTTCCGCCCGCCCGCCACGACGGCGTACCGGCTGGTCTGCGTCAGGCAGTAGACAATCCGCGCGGCCGTTTCACCCGGAACACCCTCGCCCAGGTGCGAGGCGTCCACACCGAAGGAGGCGCACAGGCGCGCGACGCCCTGACCCACGTGCGCGAGCACGTCGTGGACTGAGGCCGCGTCGCGCGGCACCACGACCGCCACCGACACGTCGCTGCCGTGAAACGCAAGTCCCCCGCCGGTCGGCCGCTCGACCACCTCGACCGGGCCGCGCGCCCGCTCCAGGCGGGTGACCCATGCCGGCACCGGCTGTTTGAGCCCGAGTGACAGCGCGGGCCGAGCCCACGCAAAGATCCGGACGGTCGGTACCACCTCGCTCGCGAGACGCTCATCCAGCGCCATCTGCTCCCGCGCCGACACGGCCCCGTTGCGCAGCACGCGCCACAAGGGAGCTCCGGTCACGACGCGGAACGGGCCGGCGTGTCGGCCGGGCGGGCGGGCGGCGGCGTCCAGCGCACGTTCGGCTCGCGGGCCGCCTTGACTTCGTCCAGCCGCTCGACGACCTGGCCTCGCGGAGCCCGACGCACCAGCTCCGGGTTCGAGCGCGCCTCCTCCGCGATGCTGAGGAGTGCCTGCGCGAACGCCTCAAGCGTCTCCTTGGTCTCCGTCTCCGTCGGCTCGATCATAAACGCCTCGTCAACGATCAGCGGGAAGTACACCGTCGGCGCGTAAAAGCCGTAGTCGAGCAGCCGCTTTGCCACGTCGCCCGCGGTCACCCCGTGCGACGTGAGCGCCTTGAGGCTCAGGACGAACTCATGGAGGCACGGCTGCGGAAACGGCACCGTGAAGGCCCGTTGGAGCAGGGCCCGCAGGTAGTTCGCGTTGATGATCGCGGCCCGGCCGGTGCGCGCCAGGCCGTCCGCGCCGAGCGTGCGGATGTACGCGTACGCCCGCACGAGCACCCCGACGTTGCCGAAGAAGCCGTGGACGCGACCGACGGTGTCGGGGGCGTGGGTGTCCCACACGAATCTCCGTCCGCGCCGACGGACCCTGGGGACCGGCAGGAAGGGTTCCAGCGCCTTGGTCACCGCCACCGGGCCGGCCCCCGGCCCGCCCCCGCCGTGCGGCGTCGAGAACGTCTTGTGCAGGTTGAGTTGGAGGAGGTCGACCCCCATCGCACCTGGCCGGGCGATGCCCAGCAGCGCGTTCATGTTGGCCCCGTCCATGTAGACGAGCCCACCGTGCTGGTGGACGAGGTCGGCGATCGTGAGGATCTCCCGCTCGAACAGCCCCAGCGTGTTCGGGTTGGTCAGCATGAGCGCGGCGACGTCGCCCGTCAGCTGGCGCCGCAGGTCCTCCAGGTCAATCAGCCCGTCCCGACCGGACGCCACCTCGGCCACGCGAAACCCGCAGAGCCCTGCCGACGCCGGGTTCGTGCCGTGCGCGGAGTCCGGAATGAGGATGGTCGAGCGCGTCCGGCCGCGCCGCGCGTGAAACGCCGCGATGATCTTGAGCCCCGTCAGCTCGCCCTGGGCGCCGGCCGCCGGCTGGAGGCTGACCGCGTCCATGCCCGTGATCGCGCACAGCAACCGCTCCAGCTCGTCGAGCAGCTGCAGCATTCCCTGCACCTGCGCGACCGGTTGCAGCGGGTGCACACTGGCGAACCCCGGCAGGGCCGCGACGCGCTCGTTCACCTTCGGGTTGTACTTCATCGTGCACGAACCCAGCGGGTAGAAATGGGTGTCGGCGGAAAAGTTCTGCTGCGAGAGGCGGGTGTAGTGGCGCACCACTTCGCGCTCCGCGACTTCCGGCAGCCGGGGAGCCGCCGCCCTGAGGGCTTCCGCCGGCAGGTCGCGCTGTGGATCCGCGGGCGGCACGTCGCTCGCCGGCAGCCGATAGCCGCGGCGGCCTGTCGCGGAACGCTCAAAGATCAGCGGGACGGACATCACCGGATCCCCTTGAGCGTCTCGACCAGCTCGTCGATCGCCGACCGGCTGACCCGCTCCGTCACGCACCAGATCGTCGACTCCGAATGCCCGGGGTACCACGCGCCGAGCGGCGCTCCGGCGACCAGCCCCCGGCGGGCCAGCCGGCGGCGGACGCGGTCCATCGGCACGCGCGCGTCGTGCCGCAGGGTGAACTCGTTGAAGAACGGCTGGTCAAACGCCGCCGACAGCCAGGGCACTTCCAGCAGCCGCTGCTGCGCATAGTGGGCCTTGTCGTAGTTGAGGCGCGCGAGCTCCCGCATCCCCTCCGGGCCCAGGAGGCTGAGGAACACGGTGGCGCGCAGCGTGAGCCATCCTTCGTTCGTGCAGATGTTGGAGGTGGCCTTCTCGCGCCGGATGTGCTGCTCTCGCGTCTGCAGCGTCAGGGTAAACCCCCGTCGTCCCGACTGGTCCACCGTGCAGCCGGCCAGCCGCCCGGGCACCTTGCGCAGCAGGGCGTGCGACGTCGTGAACAGCCCCAGTCCCGGGCCGCCGTAGGCCGGCGGGCTGCCGAGGCAGCGCCCTTCTCCGACGGCGATGTCCGCGCCATACGCCCCGGGCGGCTGCAGCAACCCCAGGCTGACCGGATACACCGACGCGGCGAAGAGGCTGCCGAACCGGTGCGCGGCGTCGGCGGCCGGCCCCATCGGCTCCACGCACCCGAAGATGTTCGGCTGCTGGAGGATGACCAGTGCGACGTCATCCCGCAGCGCGCGGTGGAGCGCTTCAAGATCGGTCACCCCGTTCACCGTGGGAATCTGCTGGATGACCGCCGACGCCCCCGTGAGGTAGGTGGCCAGTGTCTCGCGCGCGTGGGGGTGTACCGCCTCCGAGACCAGCAGGCGCGGCCGTCCCGTCGCCCGGAGGGCCAACGTCGCCGCCTCGGCGACGCTGGAGGCGCCGTCGTACAGCGAGGCGTTCGCCACCTCCATCTGGAACAGCTCGCAGACCATCGTCTGGAACTCGTAGAGCGCCTGGAGAATCCCTTGGCTCGCCTCCGCTTGATAGGGGGTGTACGGTGTCAGCCATTCGCCGCGCGCTGCCACCGCGTCCACCACGGTCGGGATGAGGTGATCGTAACAGCCGGCTCCCAGGAAGGAGGTGACCGATGACAGCGGCCGGTTGCGCGCCGCCAGACGCTCCATGAGGTCGATGACTTCCGCTTCCGCCAGTCCCGCGGGCACCGGGAGCTCCCCCGCGCGCAGTGATTCGGGTATACCGCGCAGCAGGTCCTCGAGGCTCGAAACGCCCGAGGCCTTCAGCATGTCATCAAGCTGTGCGTCGGTATTGGGAATGTAATCCATGCCTGAGCTTAGTGCGCGGTCGCTTGCAGCTGCTTGGCGTACGCCTCGGCGGACAGGAGGGTCGCGAGCTCGCCGGAGTCCTTTGGCGTGATGGCGAAAAGCCAGCCTTGCTGGTAGCAGTCCTGGTTGACCAGCTGCGGCGCGGCGGCGGCCGCGTCGTTGACCCGCGCGATCGTGCCGGCCACTGGCGCGTAGATGTCGAACGCCGCCTTGACCGATTCGATCACCGCCACCGCTTGGCCCCGGGTCACCGCCGTTCCCGGCTTGGGCAGCTCCAGAAAGACGACGTCCCGCAGCTCTTCCTGCGCGTGCGCTGTAATGCCCACGACCGCCTCCGCACCGTCCTGCCGAACCCATTCGTGCGTCTTCGTGTACCGCAGTCCAGCCGGAATCTCCATGATACTCACCGCTCCGTCGTCGTCGAAGCGCCGGTGAGTGCCGCCGGCGGCTTCGGTTCGGGTTTCCAAAACGGCAGCCGCACCACCCGGCCGGCATACCGCTGATGTCGCACCGTCACACTCAGCTCGGTCCCCGGCTTCGCGAACGCCGCGTCCACGTACCCCATGCCGATGGGCTTGTGCAGCATGAGGCTGAACGTCCCGCTCGTGATCCGCCCCACGTGGCACCCCTCGGCGAACAGCTCGCTGCCGCCCCGTGGCACCGGGCCCCGGGGCAGCTCGAAGCCGATGAAACGCCGGGGCAGCCCGGCCTGCTGTTGGCGCACCAGCGCCTCCTTGCCGATGAAGCTCGGTTTGTGGAGTGCGACCGTCCAGCCCAAACCCGCCTCCAGCGGGGTGGTCGTCGCGTCCATGTCCGTCCCGTAGAGCCGCAAGCCCGCTTCCAGCCGCAGGGTGTCCCGAGCCCCCAGGCCCGCCGGGGCGGCGTCGACGGCCGGGGCGAGGGCGACAAGCGTCTCCCACAACCGTTGGGCGTGCCGTGTTGGCAGGAACGCCTCGAAGCCGTCGCCGCCGGTGTAGCCGGTGCGGGCGAGGCAGGCATCCGGCCCCATCGTCCGGATGGGTGCGACGTCCATCCGGCCTAAGCCCGTCACTTTCGCATCCAGCGTCTGCTCCAACACCCGGCACGCGCGCGGGCCTTGCACCGCGAGAATCGCGCGGCCGTCGCTGATGTCCACGATCTCGACCGTGCCGCGCCGGCACTGCTGCAGCCACGCCACGTCCGACTCACGAGTGGCGCAGTTCACGATGATGAGGAACTCCTGCGCGCCTAATCGGTACACGAGGATGTCGTCCAGGATCCCGCCCTGCTCGTTGAGCAGCATCGTGTACGCCGACCGCCCGACCGACACCTGGGTAAGGTCGCTCACCACGAGCTCGTTG
>CAYJWO010000037.1:0-7080 GCA_964373825.1 uncultured Planctomycetales bacterium | reverse complement strand
CGGCCAGCAGCGACTGCACCGCCTGGCGGTTGAGAGGGATGAGCCCGTCGCGCGCAACCACGGCGGTCCGGTAGGCCGCCTGCGCCTCATGCCAGTGTTCGTGGACGCGCCGCGCGATCGCGTTGCGCATGGCCGTGTACGCCGCGGCGGCTGAGTCCTTGTCAGACACGGCGACTTTGATGCCATAGCGCCACTTGGTCCAGAACCAGAACGGGATGGCGACGGCCAAGGTCAGATCCCACGGTCCGACCGGCCCCATTGCCGGATCGCGCAGTTCGACCATCGTGTCCAGGTCGGGGAGGAGTTCTCGCTTGGCCAACCGCCAGGCCGTTTCCGCGCGCTCGGCCGAGAACTTGAACATCAAGAGCTCCGGCTGCTGTTTCTCGGCGATGAGCATGAGCTCGCCGGGCGAGAGTGTGAGAGGCCGCAGCGTGACCGCGACGGGAGCGCCCACAGGCTCATGTGCGGGCTGGTTCAGGAGATGGTTGAGGTGAGCCGTCATGGCCGCCCGTCGCTGGTCGAGCGCCGCTAACTCGTTCGTCAGCTCCAACTCTTCCGCCTGGAGCCGTAACAATGCCCCCTTCGTGACGCGCCCGGTGGCGTAGCGCACCTGGGCTGCGGCCACCGCCTGCCGCACCCAGACCACCTGTTCCCGACGAAACGCCTGCTCGCGGTCGAGCAAGAACAGCTCGTAATAGATCCCCTTGAGGTCGCTGAGGACGTCCCATTGGGTCTGCCGGAACGCCATCCCCGCCATCTGCGCCTCCTTTACGGCCACTTGATGGCGCAGCGAGAGCTTACCGGGAAACGGCAGTGATTGGATGAGCTGGTACATGAGCGTCGCCTGATCGAACCGGACACGGCCGCGGGGGATCTCTTCAAACTCGATGCCGATCTTGGGGGCGGGCAGCGCCTTGGCGCGCGGGACGTTGGCCTGCGCGGCCTCAAACCGCTTGCGGGCCGCGAGGATGTCGGGGTTGGCCCGGAGGGCTTCGCCGATGAGCGGCTCAAGCCCCAGCGGGACGGCCGCAGGCTCTTCGGCCCACACCGCGCGCGACGGGACGACGCTCAGTTGGACGATCAGACCACTCAGAATACCCGCAAGCCACCGCATGAGTGCCTCCTTCACGATACCGCACACACGAACGGACCGCGAGGAGGAAGTTACGGGCGCAGAGGGTAGGCGATGGCGGGATTACTGGGGGGGCCGGCGGCGAGGGCCGCGGCGGCCCTCGCCGGATGCGGGATCGCCGGTGATGAGGAGACGACAGGGGGGGTGCTCGTCGCCTTCGCTTGGGACGCTGACGAAGAGGGTGTCGGCGCGGGCTGCACGGCTTCCATGCGCGGCGCGTCCGTGCCGCACATGGAGGCGGCCATGTGACACCCGCCCTCCGGGCAGCAGCACGCGGCGGTCGCGCGCCAGGCAGGCGCCTCGCCTTGGCAGGCGGCGGCCGCCAGCACGGGCAGGCTACGGCTAAACCAGCCGACGATGAGGAGCGCGCAGAGGAGTCGATGCGGGATCATTTGACGAACCGGTGGATGGTCTGCATGAGTTCGTCAACCTTTTGCGCGCCGTCGCGCCGTCGGATCGCGTCGCTCACGCAGTGGTTGATGTGCCCCCGCATGATCCGCAGGGAGACCTCGTCCACCGCGCGGCGAACCGCCGTGAGCTGCTGGAGGACCTCGATGCAGTAGCGCCGCTCCTGCAGCATGCGGCTGATGCCGCGCACCTGGCCCTCGATGCGCTTGAGCCGCATGTCCATCCCGATGTGGTGCACGCCCTTGGGCATCGTCTGCTCCCTGATACTACCTGGGAGTATACATACTCCCTAGGAGTATGTCAAGAGCCCTGCGGGAGCTGACGGGATGTTAGGAGGTGTAGTACGGAGTATCGCCGGCGGCGTGGTCGGTGACGTCGACCAATTCGCCGGCGTTGGGGATGGCGTCTCGCAGGGCCTTCTCAATGCCCTGCCGGAGGGTCGCCATGGACATGGCGCAGCCTTGGCAGCCGCCGCCCATCCGGATGTAGACGTCGCCGCGCTTCACGTCGACGAGCTCGACGTAGCCCCCGTGGGAGGCGATGGCGGGATTGACGCGGGTGGTGAACAGCTCTTCCACCTGGGCGCGGAGCGTCTCGTCCGCAGGACGCCGGGCCGCGAAGTCGGGTGCGACCGCCGGCTGGCCGGAGCGCAGGTGGTTTCGAATGGCCTCCGCGACCTGTTTCGCTTCGACGCGCCAGTCCGGGGCCCCGGCTTCGGTCACCGTGACCTCAGGCCCGGCGATGCGGACGGCCGTCACGCTCCCGAGCGCAAACAGCCGCTCCGCCAGGGGCGAACCGGCGGCTGCTTCCCGGTTGGGAAACCGGGCCGCCCCCTCGGCGTAGACGGGCCGGTCCACGACCAGCCGGCACGTGTCGGGACGAGCCGGCTCCACGTGCGCGGTGATCTTGATCTCGGCGTCCATCACGTCCTCGGCTTCTGTGTCGGGCGGAACTCCCCGTACGCCCACCCGATCACGAGCAGGCCGGCGAACAACGCCGCCGTGGCGACGACAATCGCGATGACCTCATCCATAGCAAACTCATTGTACCATAGTGCGATATCAGATATCGATTGGCTTCCTGCTCGCAGCGCTCGAGGAAGCCCCGGACGCCGCGGAGCAGCACGATCCGCTCGAGGGCCAGAATGAGCTGTAGCGGCCGCGGGCGGGACGGCTGCAGCTGCGTGGAGGCTGCGATGCGGGTGCCCCCACCCGCCTCGGCGAACGTGCAGACGCCGCGGTACGTCCCGAGCTGGTCGTGCGAGAACTGAAACCGGACCGCTGACGGCGGGTTGCGCTCAATCTCGAACCGCAGCGCCACGCGCTTCCACAGCACCTGCAGCTCCAGACGGACCACCTGGCGCTCCGGCGCGTCCTCGTCCAGCGCCACGGACACAATATGCGGGCTGATCCCCTGCAGGTCCGTCACCGCGGTGGCGAGTTCCCAGACGCGCTCGCGGTCCAGCGGGGCGGTGAACGCGACGCCAGCCAACAGCCCCTGCGTGGCGTCAATATGCTGCCGCCAGCGAACCGGGTACCGACCGACCTCCAGCTCGCGCACGTGTTGCCGCGGCCAGGGCTGCTCCAGCCACGCCGTGTCGATTGCTCCGTGGAGCGATGATGAACCAAAGAACCACCCCGCAATGAACAGCCCGGTGAGCGCGATCGGCCCACCGGGCTGTTGAATGCCTTGGGTGAATTGACTTGCAACGCGCTTAGTGTCGAGGGCCGCCTCCGCCACGGTGCGCACCTCCCCCACCGTGATGCCCTTCGCCACCGCGGTGTCCGCCGCCAGGGCCGTCGCCATGACCTCCAGGTCCGCGATTCCCATCGGGCCCGCGGCGTTCCCCGCCACCGCCCTGGGCACCCTCTCGACGCTGCTCGCGGTGTTCTTGCGCACGCTCATGATGCGTCTCTCGATGGTCTTGGGCTCGCTCACGATGTGCTTCCCGATGCTCCTGCGCCCGCTCGCGATGCTGTTCGCGGTGCTCACCGGCACGCTCACGCATTTCCTCGCGCCGTTCCTGTCCGCGCTCCCGCCGATCCTCGCGGTGATCCTGCGCGCGCTCGCGCCATTCTTCCCGCCGTTCCTGCATCCGGTCGCGGAACCCCTCCCACCGCTCCTTCATCCGCTCCCGCATCTTCTCGCGGTGTTCCTGGACCTGCTCGCGTCGGTCCTCCCGCAGCTCGCCGGCGCGCTCGCGCATCTGCTCGCCGAACTCACGGCCCCCGCCCGGAGGCGACCCCCCCAATGCCCGGTCGAGCCCTGGCGGCGCCTCATGGCGCGGCGGTTGCCCCGGGCGGCTCTCCTGGCGCTCCTGCCACCGTGCCTTGATGGCCTCGTGATCGCCGTGCACAGGCTGCGCACCTTGCGAGGGTTTGCGCGGCCCGTCGGCTGGTCTCGACGGCCGATCGCGCTCCGACTCCTCCGCCGCGACCGGAACGAGGCCGCAGAGCACCACCGTCACGACCACCCCTCCCCACCACCGTCCGCTCATCACGCCTCCTTTCGAACACGCACGACGTCGCCGGGTTGCTGTGGAATCTCCTGCGATCCAGTGGACGGACCGAGCAAGCGGGTGAGACGCTTGAGGAGCTCCGGCAGCCGCGCGACGGCGGCCATCTGCCGCTTCGCCACATGCGCGGGCCGGGCCGGATACCCGAAGACCGTCTCGCCCGGCGGGACCGTCTTGGTGATGATGCTCCCCGCGCCCGCTTTGGCTCCCTTGCCGATCTTCATATGATCGACCGCGCCCGCTTTGCCGCCCATCACGACGTAGTCATCCACCGTCACGCTGCCGGCTAGTCCCACCTGTCCCGACAGCATCACGTGCTTGCCGATGTGGTTGTTGTGCGCGATCTGGACAAAGTTGTCGAGCTTCGTCCCGTCACCGATGACCGTCGAGCCGATCGTGGACCGATCGACACACGCGTTGCAGCCGATCTCCACGTCGTTCCCGATGACGACGTTGCCAACCTGAGGGATTTTGACGTAGGCGTCGCGATCGAAGACGTAGCCGAATCCGTCTCCACCGATCACCGACCCGCCGTGGATCTGCACCCGATCGCCGAGCTGCGTGCGACGGTAGAGGACGACGTTCGGATGCAACGTGCAGTGCTCACCGATGGTGGTGCCGTCGCCGACCACGACCCCGGCGCCGATCGTGGTCCCGCGACCGATGGAGACGTCATTGCCGATGACGGCGTACGCGCACACGGCGACCCCCTCGCCCAGCTGCACGTTGCGGCCCAGCACCGCGGTGGGGTGCACGCCGGTCTCGCGGGGGGGCTCCGGGTAGAACAGCTCGAGCAGGCGGGCGAACGCGAGCTTGGGGTTCTGCACGCGGATGCCGGGGCGGCCCTGCAAGTCGCGCACGTCCTGCGAGACCACGATCGCCGCGGCCCGAGTCGCCAGGACCTGTGTAATCCGCGCGGGGTTTTCCGCAAAGGTCAGCTCTCCCGGCTGTACACGCTCCGCCGTGCTGATCCCGCGGACGATGGTGTTGCCGTCGCCGATGAGCTCCCCGTGGAGACGATCGCAGAGGGTGCGCAAGGTGTGTTCCATGGCGGGTCTCCTGTCGCCGCTTACTGTACCACGTTCCGTTTGGACAAACGAGCGACTTGCGCGTGACGATCGCAGGCCATGAGATGGTCGTTGACCATGCCGGTCGCCTGCATGTGGGCGTAGCAGATCGTGGACCCGACGAAGCGAAACCCCGCGTCGCGCAGCCGCTGGCTGAGCCGATCCGAGAGCGGGGTGCGGGCCGGCAACTGCCGCATCGAACGCCAGCGGTGCTGGACCGGTCGACCGTCCACAACATCCCACAGGAACCGCTGGAAGCTGCCCTCACGCTCCTGGACGCGCAGGAGCGCTTGGGCGTTGGTGATGGCGGCCTCGATCTTGAGTCGGTTGCGGATGATCTGCGAATCGCGTAACAGGGCTCGGACCTTCGCCTGGCCGTAGCGCGCAATCCGGGGTGCCGCGAACCCATCGAACACGCGCCGGAACGCCTCGCGCTTCTTGAGCACCGTCAACCAGCTTAAGCCCGCCTGCATCCCCTCGAGGACCAAGAACTCAAAGAGCTTCCCATCGTCGAACAGCGGAACCCCCCACTCGACATCGTGATAGATCGCGAGCAGCGGGTGGGCATCGGCCCATGGACACCGGCGGGTCATCGCGACACCACGGTCCACACGACGAGCGCTAGCCCCAAACGATACCAGCCGAAGGGGGCCAGGCCGCGGCGAGTCAGATACCGGACGAACCCCCGCATGACGATGACCGCTGTGACCGCTGCGGTCACAAACCCCGCCACCACCGGGAGGAGTCCGACGTCCGTGAGGAGGCCGCCGCCCCCCCGGACCGCATCGAATACCGCCGCAGCACCCAGCGTCGGCAGCGCAAGAAGAAAGCTGTACTCAGCGGCGGCGGCTGGGCGCACACCCAGCCACATCCCCGCCACCAGCGTCACCATGGCCCGCGACGTTCCCGGCCAGAGTGCTGCGCACTGGGCCAATCCGATCACGAACGCCTGTCGCGGCGTGATCTCCTCAAGGGCGCGGTCGCCCGAACGCGCCCGCACACCCAGCCAGCGGTCGACGCCGATCATGAAGACCCCACCGACGATCAGCGCGGTCACCACGGGCCAGATCGCAAAGAGCGTCGCCTTGATGATCCGATGGGCGAGGAGGCCGGTGACGGCAGCGGGCAGGAAGCTGATGAGCAGATTCCATAGCAGCTGGCGGCCGGCCGGATCGGTGCCCCACAGCCCGCGCCACATCGCAACGAGCCGGCTTCGATACAGCCCGGCGACCGCGGCAACAGCCCCCGCCTGGATGACGACTTCAAACGTCTTGACCCCCTCCCCGGGCAACCCCAACCAGGCGGTCGCCAAGATGAGGTGGCCCGTCGAGGACACGGGGAGGAACTCCGTCAGCCCCTCAAGACATCCTAACGCGATGGCGTGTGGCAGGTTCATGGGTACACCCTCCGGGAGAGAGTGTCGGGGTTAGGAAGCGCTGTCGCGCGCTACCCGCTGGGGTTGGTGGCGCGAAATGCCAGCGCGGCCAAAGCACCCCCCGCCAGGTTGGCCGCCAGGAAGATCCAGAGGTGCCCGACCGAACTTAAGCCCATGAGGGTGATGCCGACTGCGACCGCCGGGTTGAACGCGCCGCCGGAGATCGGCCCGCCGGCGTAGGCCGCCGCCAGCAGGGTAAAGCCGATTGCCAGCCCGAAGTAGGAGTTCCCGGAGGTTTTCTTCGACGTGGCGACATGCAGCACGACGAAGGCCAGCGCGAAGGTGAAGAGCAGCTCGACGAGGAACGCCGGGACGAGGTCGAGCGAGAGCACGCTGACGTAGCTGCCCCGCTTGCAGACGCCGACCAGGAGCGAGGCCAGCACCGCCCCGAGAACCTGCGCGCCCATGTACGAGGGCACGTCCTTGGCCTTGCAGGCCCCCCGCAGCCATGCCGCCAGCGTCACGGCCGGGTTGTAGTGCCCGCCGGAGATGGGCCCGCCGGCGTAGACCATCACCATGAGGA
>CAYJWO010000036.1:3204-7117 GCA_964373825.1 uncultured Planctomycetales bacterium | reverse complement strand
AGGTGCTCGTGGTCGGCACCGGCAAGCGGGAGTACCCCAGCAAGTTCGGTTACCCCATCACGGCGACGGCGTCGGCGGACACCGTGTCCGCCGACACGCTGGATGGGCTGATTGTTCCCGGCGGGTACGCGCCGGACCATCTCCGGCGATTTCCCGCCGTCGTGCAGCTGGTCAAGACGGCGTTCCACCAGGGCACAGTGATCGGGGCGATCTGTCACGCCGGCTGGGTGTTGTGCTCCGCCGGCATCTTGCGCGGCAAGACGGTGACGTGCTTCTCGGCCATTCGGGACGATGTCGTCAACGCGGGGGCCACCTTCGTCGACCGCGAGGTCGTCCGCGACGGCAACCTCGTGACGTCCCGCCAGCCTGACGATCTGCCCGCCTTCATGCGCACGTTCATCGAGGCCCTCCTGGAACGCCCGTCCCACCCCCACGATCGGAAGGCTCGGGATGGGCGGGTTCGCTCGACACGCTCTCTCCTCTCGGCGCGCCGTTAGCCCTTCGGTTTGCGGCCCGTTCGACCTCTCGGGGCGCGTCGTCTTGGTGACCGGTGCCGGCCGCGGGCTCGGAGCCGCGATGGCCGACGCGGTCGCTCGCGCCGGCGCTGACCTTGTCCTCTGGGGCCGCAACACCTCCGCCGTCGCCCGCCGCGCCACCCGCCTGCGATTGCTGGGACGGCGCGTCCTCGCGCAGCGCGTCGATGTCACGCAGCCATCCGCCATCCGCCGCGCAGTTCGGGAGGCGCTACGGCAGTGCGGGCGCCTGGACGTCCTCATCAACAACGCCGGCATCTGGGACGGCGACGCGGCCCGCCGAATGTCGCGCCGCATGTGGGACCGCGTGATCGCGGCGGATCTCACCAGCGTCCTGCAGGTGAGCCAGGCGGTGTGGCCGTCGATGCGCGAGCGCCGCTACGGCAAGATCATCAACCTCGCCTCCACCTCCGGCCTCATCGCCCATGCGGAGGGGGCGGCGTACGGGAGTGCTAAGGCAGCACTCATCCACCTCACGCGCATCCTGGCGATGGAATGGGGGCCGGACGGCATTCGCGTCAATGCCATCGCGCCCGGAGTGTTTCGCACCGACATGACGCGCGATCTGTGGACGGACCGCCGTTGGATGGCCGCCCATCGTCGGGCCAGCCCGCTCGAGCGGATCGGCGAGCCGGAGGACATCGGAGGGCTGGCGGTCTTCTTGGCGTCGCCGGCATCGGACTACATCACCGGGCAGACGGTCGTCATTGACGGCGGGTTTACCCTCGGCCGAGCAGCATGACAATTGTTGACGAATTTAGTCAGATATCATATACTCGGAGTGCGATGCGGTTATCCACCCGATCCACCTACGGCATGCGAGCGCTCGTCGAAATGGCGCTGGCCGGGGGTCGCCGGCCGGTTTCCGCCAGCCAGATCGCGAAGCGGCAGGACCTCTCCACCGCCTACCTGGAACAGCTGCTCCATCGGCTGAAGAAGCACGGCGTGGTCACCAGCACCCGCGGCCCGCGCGGCGGCTACGTGCTGGCCCGGACCCCCCAGCGCATCACGATGGCGCAGGTCGTGCAGGTGCTCGACCACCGCAATGGCCAGCCGCGGGGCGGCTCGCGGCACGCCCAACGGGTGGCGGACGCCGTCTGGCACTGCGTGCTGGAACGGCTCACGAACTCCCTCGAGGCGGTCACACTCCAAGACCTCTGCGACGAGGTCCGGGCGCAGGCCGGCGAACCTTTGGATCATCGGTATGTGTTTCATATATGACGAAAGTCGCACTACGGAGGCGATACGTTCGGTTACTCCAACAACAGAAGGAGGAGTTTCGTCGTCGAAGCAGCGAGGCGATTCGGCGGAAGGTGCTGCGCCTGCCGGCGTTCCGGCGGGCTTCGACGGTGTGCTGTTACGTCGCGCTGCCCTACGAGGTGCAGACGCGGCGGTTGATCGAGGACATGTTGGCGCGAGGCAAGCGCGTGGTGGTGCCGGTCATGCAGACACGGACGCGGCGGTTGCGGCTGTCGGAACTTCGAGACCCGTCGACCGAGTTGGCTCCGGGTCCCTTCGGCGTGTGGGAACCGCATCCGCGCGCCCGGCGACCCATGCCGATCCGTGACGTGGAGTTGGTCTTGGTGCCCGGTCTCGCCTTCGACCGGCGCGGGCACCGGCTGGGGCACGGCCACGGCTACTACGACCGCTTCCTCGCGCGGCTGCCACGCTCGGCGTCCACCGTCGGGCTGGCGTTCGCGTGTCAGGTCCTCGATCGGCTGCCCGCGGCGTCGCACGACCACACCGTCCGCGCGGTGCTGACCGCCTAACGCGCCTCCTCCCGATCCCCGGGGTGCGATTCCCCGGGGCGGCGTCAGCGAGGTGATCCATGTCCGGAGTCATCCTGTTCATCGTGTGTGTGTTCGTGTCGTTTGCCGTCGGTTTCGCGCTGCGTTGGTTCCTGGGGCGCCGCGCGCTGCTGGGGGCCGAGCGCCAAGCCGCACAGCTGTTGGCGGACGCGCAGCAGCAGGCGGACACCGCCGCCAAGCAGTCGCAGCTCGAGCTGAAAGAGCGCGAGCATGCCATGCGCCAGGAGTTCGAGGAGAAGACGCGCGAGCGGCGCACGGAGCTTTCCCAGTACGAGAAGCGGCTCCACCAGCGGGACGAGATGCTCGACCGCAAGCTGGAGCTGCTGGACCGCAAGGAGAAGGAAGTGGTCGAGCGCGATCGACGCTTCGGCCAGCGCGAGCAGGCACTGCAGGCCAAGGAAGGCGAGCTCGACCAGGTCCTGGCGAAGGAGAAGGAACAGCTCAAGCAGGTTGCGCGGTTGAGCGACGAGGAGGCCCGGCGGCTTCTGCTGCAGCGGCTCGAGCAGGACTGCCGGGAGGAGGCCGGGCAGGTCATCCAGCGCGTCGAGGAGGAGACGAAACGCGACGCCCAGGAGAAAGCCCAGCGCATCCTCGTCGAGACGATGCAGCGCTACGCGTCCGAATTCACCGTCGAGGCCTCCGCCACCTCCGTGCCGCTGCCCAACGAGGACATGAAGGGCCGCCTCATCGGGCGGGAGGGGCGCAACATCCGCGCCTTCGAGCAGCAGACCGGCGTGGACCTGATCGTTGACGAAACACCGGACGTCGTGACGCTCTCCTCGTTCGATCCGGTGCGTCGGGAGGTCGCCCGCCAGTCGCTCGAGCGGCTCATGGCGGACGGCCGCATCCATCCAGCCCGCATCGAGGAGGTCGTGACGAAGGTCAAGAAGGAGTTCGAGCGCCACCTCGTCCAGGTCGGGGAGCAGGCGATGCAGGAGATGAGCTGCCTGGGCGTCCACGGGGACCTCGTGAAGCTCATGGGCCGGCTACGCTACCGGACGAGCTACGGGCAGAACGTCCTGGCCCACTGCAAGGAGACCGGGGCGGTGTGCGGGATGCTCGCCGCCGAGCTGGGGCTGGACCAGCGGCTGGCGCGCCGGTGCGGCCTCCTGCACGACGTGGGCAAGGCGGTCAGCCACGAGATCGAAGGCCCCCACGCGATCATCGGGGCGGAGCTCGCCAAGAAGTTTGGGGAGTCGCCGGACGTGGTGCACGCCATCGAGGCGCACCACGAGGACGTCCAGCCAACGACGCTCTACGCGGCCCTCACCATCGTCGGCGACGCCGTCAGCGGCTCGCGGCCCGGGGCGCGGGGCGACAGCCTCGAAAACTACACGAAACGGCTCCAGGCGCTGGAGGCGATCTGCGACTCCTTCGGCGGGGTCGAGAAGGCGTACGCGATCCAGGCGGGCCGCGAGGTGCGCATCATCGTCCAGCCGGACCGGATCACCGACCTCGAGGCGATTTCGCTCTCGCGGGAGATCAAGAAGAAGGTCGAGCAGTCGGTGGAGTTCCCGGGGCAGATCAAGATCACCGTCATCCGGGAGACGCGCGCCATCGAGTATGCCCGAT
>CAYJWO010000036.1:0-3104 GCA_964373825.1 uncultured Planctomycetales bacterium | reverse complement strand
TGCGAGAACGCCGCGGCGGGTGCCGGGATCACCCCGGACCTGGCGGATGAGCTCTTCCGCGCCGGCGTGGACGTCCTGACCTCCGGCAACCACGTCTGGAGGCGCCCGGAGGCGGTGGAGCTGCTCAAGCTCGACCCGCGCGTCCTGCGGCCGGCCAACTACCCGGAGGGGACCCCCGGCAGCGGCGCGGCGGTGGTCGAGTCGCTCTCCGGGGTGAAGGTTGGGGTGCTCAACGTCATGGGGCGCGTGTTCATGGAACCGATCGACTGCCCGTTTCGCACCGCCGAGCGGGAGCTCGCGCGCCTGAAGCTCATCACCCCGATCGTCGTCGTGGACATGCACGCGGAGGCCACGAGCGAGAAGGTGGCGATGGGCTGGTTTCTCGACGGCAAGGTCTCCTGCGTCGTCGGCACCCACACCCATATCCAGACCGCCGACGAGCGCATTCTCCCGCAGGGGACCGCCTACATCACCGACCTCGGCATGACCGGGCCGTACGACTCGGTGATCGGCCGGCGGGTGGACCAGATCCTCCAGCGGTTCCTCTCGAGTCTGCCCGTGCGCTCCGAGGTCGCCGACGGCAACGTGCAGATGCGCGGCGCGCTCGTCGAGGTTCACCCGGCCACCGGCAAAGCGCTCTCCATCGAGCGCATCGCCCAGCGGCTCGATGACGTCCCCGGGACTCCCCGCCACTAACCGCCCCACGCTGACGGTGGCTTCGCAAGCGCTCACCGTCGCCCAAGTGCTCGCGCAGATCAAGGGGGCGGTGGAGCGCCAGTTTCCCGCGACGGTCTGGGTGGAAGGGGAGCTGTCCAACTGCAGCTTCCCAGCCTCCGGGCACATCTACTTCAGCCTCGTCGACGAGCAGGTCACGGACCGGTTTGGTCAGCGGCTCGTCCTGCCGTGCGCGTTCTACCGCGGGTTCAACCAGCACCTGAAGTTCCAGGTGGCCGACGGCCTCAAGGTCTTCTGCCTCGGGCAAGTCACCACGTATGAGGCGAAGGGGCAGTACCAGCTTAAGGTCATCCGCGTGGAGCCTCGGGGGCTGGGGGCGCTGCAGCTGGCGTTCGAGCAGCTCAAGCAGCGGCTGCAAGCGGAAGGGCTCTTCGAAGAAGCGCGCAAGCGGCCGATTCCTCCCTGGCCGTCACGGGTGGGGGTCATCACGTCGCGCTCCGGCTCGGCGGTGCATGACATCGTCAGCAAGCTGCGCGGGTGGTTCCACGTGGTCGTCGTGCCAGTGAAGGTGCAGGGGGACGGTGCCGCGCGGGAGATTGCCGACGCGCTGGATCTGGCCAACCGCCTGCGGCTGGCGGATGTGCTCATCGTCGGCCGCGGGGGAGGCAGCGTCGAAGACCTGTGGGCGTTCAACGAAGAGCCGGTGGCGCGAGCGATCGCCCGGTCGCGCCTCCCGGTCATCTCGGCGGTCGGCCACCAGGACGATTGGACGATCGCCGACTACGTCGCCGACCTGCGCGCCTCGACGCCGACCGATGCGGCCAAGCTCCTCGTGCGCGGGTACGAGACGGTGGGAGCACAGGCCCGCGAGCTCGCGGACCGACTGGTCGACGGGATGCGCCAGGCGCTCGAGGAGCGGTCCCACCGGCTCGATATCGCGCTCGGGCGACTGAGGCTCCTGCATCCTGCAACCCAACTCGATCGGTACCTGACGAAGACGCAGGAGTTGGAGGCCAGGCTCATCCAGGCCATCCGCCACCGGCTGCAGCAAGAGCAGCGGGGCTTGGAGGGGCTTGCGGGACGGCTGCAGGCTTTGAGCCCCCTGGCGGTCCTGGCGCGCGGCTACAGCATCACGCGGACCCTGCCGGACCGCCGCGTGGTGACGTCGTCGGCCGACGTCCACCTGGGGCAGCCCCTGGAAACGCTCGTGGCGCGCGGCCGCATCCACAGCACGGTGATCGACACCCAGCCGGAGGAACCCGATGACCGCCCCATCTGAGGTGAAGTACGACGAGGCGCTCAAGCGGTTGGAGAAGCTCGTCGAGGAGCTGGACCGGCCGGGCGGCGACCTCGAGACGCGGCTGAAGAAATTCGAGGAAGGCACCAAGCTAGCACGCGTCCTCTTGAAGCGCCTGGAGCAGGCGAAGAAGAAGGTCGAGGTGCTCATCAAGACCAACGTGGGCGAACCGACGCTCGGCCCGTTCGAGGGCGATGAGGGTGACGACACCCCCGCCGCATGACTTCCTGCGCCGCTGGACGCGGCGCATCAATGCAACACTGCGGCGCGCCCTGCCGGTGTCCGCGCCGATCGCCGACGCGATGCGGTACGCCGTCTTCTCCGGCGGCAAGCGGTTCCGGCCGCTGCTGTGTCTCGCCGCGTGCCGCGCGGTGGGCGGGTCGGTCCGCCAGGCGCTGGATCCTGCTTGCGCGATTGAGCTGATCCACAGCTACTCCTTGGTGCACGACGACCTGCCGGCGATGGACGACGCCACGACGCGCCGGGGCCGGCCGACGTGCCACCGGCGCTACGGCGAAGCGACGGCCATCCTGGCGGGCGACGCGCTGCTCACGCGGGCGTTCGAATGGCTGGCGCGCGACGGCACACCGAACGCCCTGGCGATCATTCGCGCGCTAGGACACGCGTGTGGTACCATGGGACTCGTCGGCGGACAAGCCTTGGATCTCCAGGCGCTGGACCGCCGCCGGCCGTCCAGCGCGGCCTTCCTGACCGACGTGGCGCGCAGGAAAACAGGGGCGCTCATCACTGCCAGCGTGGTCACCGGTGCTCTGGCGGGAGGCGGCTCTCACCGAGAGCTGGCCACACTGCGACAATTCGGCCAGGATCTCGGGTTAGCGTTTCAGCTGCTCGATGACGCGCGGGACGGTGACGGAGTGGCTCGCGTCGTCGGCCATTCGGCTGCCAAGCAAGAGGCACGGCGCCTCCTCGACCGGGCGGAACGCCGGCTGGAGCCCTTCGGCGGGCGGGCACAGGCCTTGCAGGCATTGACGGCGTGGTTATGGCGGATCGCATGAGACTGCTCGATACGATTGATCGCCCGGCGGACGTCAAAGCGCTCACCGCAGCCCAGCTGCGTTCGCTCGCCCAGGAGATCCGCGAGGAAATCCTCGCCACTGTCTCGCAGTTGGGC
>CAYJWO010000035.1:5648-7196 GCA_964373825.1 uncultured Planctomycetales bacterium | reverse complement strand
CGCAACCCCCAGGGCCACATCCTGGTGCTCTAACCAGTTGAGCTACGCCCACCGTATCGACTGTGCAATGTGGAATGCGTAATGGGCTTGAATAGGGGAACCTATCTTACTCTCCCGATGCAGCTGGAGCAACCAGGGGCTCTATCGTCGCCGGTGGCACCGGAACGTCCAGCGTCGGCTCAGACGATTCGAGCGGGGCGGGAGTGACTGGCGGCTCGCTTTCAATCGCCAAGATCTCCAGGGCGTCGGCGATTTCCCGGCTGGCGGAGGCGATGTCGGTCATCACCCCCTCGGTGGCCGGGGCGAGGTTGAACCCGACGGGGCGGCCCCACAGCTTCATGGTCACGCGCCGGATCCCCCGGCTGAGCAGCCGCTCGATGAACCGCTCCATCCGCGGATCCCCCGGCAGTAAGGCCGAGCGCCACGACGAGGGCTGGTTGAGCAACCCCGCCATGCCGATCTCGCCGTGGAGCTGGGGAGCCTCCGGGGTCGTCATCTTCTTGAAGTCGGCGATGGTGCGGCCGCGCACTGACAGGTCGCCTTCGACGAACCGATCCAGCGCGATTTGAAGGCGGGCATCGAGCTTGTTGTCCGTGGCCGACCACCGGCTGGTGATCTCCATGGTGCCCTGGTAGGGACGCAGCTTCATCTCTCCTTGGAAGTACGGATCGAGCGCTAGCAGCGGCAGCGGCTCGAGGTGGCAGGCGGACTGCAGGTTGTTGAGGGCGAAATCCGCCCAGCCGGAGCAGTACAGCGGAGCTGCGTGCCCGCCCATGCCCACGGCCTTCCCGCGGACCGCGAACGTCGTGCGGGCATGACTCCACGGGAGCGTGACCGAACCGAGCGAGACGTCGAGGTGGTCGATCACGCCGACGAACGGCGGGGTGGTCGTGTAGTCCACCACGTGGAACGTGCCATCCTCGACGGTCAGCGCCTTGACGTGCAGGCGCCAGCCGGTGCGCTTGGCCATCGTCGTCAACCGCGACGCCAGATCCGTCGACGCAGTCTTCCATGGCACGAGCCAGTCGCCCCCCGTCGTCCGGATCAGGCGCATGATGGGCCGCTCGAGCCGCACGCGGTCCAGCCACACGCCGGGGCGGACGACGGAGCGCCAGTCAGGCACTACGGTGATTCGCTGGATGCTGGCGACGGTGCGGGAGGAGGTATCGAGGAGGTGGGCCGACCCCAGCTGCAGCGTCAGCGGGAAGCTGAGCCGAGCCTGGCCGATGATCAGCGACCCGGCGACGCGCGACTCCACCGCATAGACGACGAGCTGCGGCACAAGCCACACGAGCGCGAGGTACCCGCCGATCCCTAAGGCCGCGGCGATGACCAGCAGCCACTGCCACCACGTGGTCGGTCGCTTCATCCCGAATGCGGAATGGGGAATGGGGAATGGGGAATGAACAGCAAGTCGATTCCGAATGACGCATGCCGCATTCCGCACTCCGCATTCCGCATGGCGATAAGAGAAACGCGCCTGGATGGACTCGAACCATCAACCAACGGCTTAGAAGGCCGCTGCTCTCCCAATTGAGCTACAGGCGC
>CAYJWO010000035.1:0-5548 GCA_964373825.1 uncultured Planctomycetales bacterium | reverse complement strand
AACCATCAACCAACGGCTTAGAAGGCCGCTGCTCTCCCAATTGAGCTACAGGCGCAAGCACCATACGTTAGCTGAGGGTGCTATTGGGACGGGGCGAGGCGGGCGTCGATGAGCTTCGCGGCCTCGGTCCGGCCGAGCTGCCGCAAGACCACCGCGTACTGTGTGAGCACCTCGCGCAACTCGGCATCGTCCGGGGCTCGGGTCGCCTCCAGGCTCATCACGACGCGCTGCAGCAGCGGCTCGGCCTCGGCGGCCTGCCCGTTGCCGACGTACAGCATCGCGAGTTTCTTCACGACCCCGATCACGTTAGGGTCGCTCGGGCTGGCCGCGCGCTCCCAGAGGGCGAGTGACCGCCGGTACATCGCCTCCGCCTCGCTCGTCTTGCCGCGCGCTCGGTACACTTCCGCGAGATGGCCGGCGGTGGCGGCGAGTGCTGGGTGCTCCGGTCCCAGCGTGCGCTCCCAGAGGGCGAGTGATCGCACGAAGAGCGGCTCGGCGTCCGCGTGCCGCTGCTGGAGTGCGGCGAGGAGGCCGAGGCTGTTGAGCGACGCGGCAACGACGCGCTCGCGGATCGCGAGGGCACGCTCCTGCAGGCTGAGCGCCTCCGCCGCGCGCTCCTGGCGGCGAGCCACCGCGGCCAGCTGATCCAAGATGTCTGCGACCCCGGAATGCTCCGGGCCCAGGGCGCGCTCTTGGATGGCGAGCGCTCGGCGCAGCAGCGGCTCGGCGGTCGCGAACGCCTCCTGCGCGGTGGAGAGATGCGCGAGGTGCGTGAGGGGGCCGGCGAGCTCCGGGTGGTCCGGACCGAACGCCTGCTCCCGGATCGCGAGGGCTCGCTGCAGCAGCGGCTCGGCCTTCGCCCATTCGCGGCGCGCGAGGAAGAAGCGCGCCAGATGGTAGAGGGCCGTGGCGACATGCGGATCGACGGGCCCCAAGGCCGCTTCGCGGACCGCGATCGCCTCCTGGTAGAGCGATTCGGCCTCGGGCGAAGGGAGTGCTGGTCCAGTCGGGGCTGCCACGCGCAAGCTCATGGCGCGCTGGTAGAGCGATTCGGCCTCGGCGTACTTGCCCATCGTGTCGTACATGAGTGCCCGATGATCCAGCACGTCAGCCACCGACGGATGCGCCGCCCCAGCGACGCGCGTGAGCCCCTCCGCCGCCTGATCGAACCACGCCTGCGCCTTCGCGTAGTCCTCCTGGGCGGCGGCGATCTGCCCTAAGTGGTCGAACGATTCCGCGAGCGCCGTCTCCCGGATGGCCAGCGACCGGCGGTGGAGGCGCTCGGCGTCGGCGTAACGACCCAGCGCGCGCCACACTTCGGCGAGGTTATTGAGCGCGCTAGCCAGCTCCGGATCCTGCGGCTCGAGGAGGGTCTCGCGGATCGCGAGGACGCGCTGCAGCAGCGGCTCCGCCGCCTCGGGCTCGCGACGGTCCACCGCCAGGAGCCCCAGGTGGCTCAGTGACCGCGCGACGTCGAGGTGGTCCGGGCCAAGGACGCGTTCCTGAATGGCGAGGGCCCGCTGAAACAGCGGTTCGGCCTCCGCAGCCCGGCCCTGAGCCATGACGAGGAGGGCGACGTCGTTGAGCGCGCGGGCGACATCCGCGTGATCGACGCCGTGCCGCTGCTCCTGCAGCGACAGGAGGCGGCGCGCCATGCGCTCCGCGGCCGCGAAGTCTCCCTGGGCGCGATGGAATTCGACGAGACGACGGATCGCGCGCACGACTTCGGGGTGTCCCGGATCGAGAGCCTTCTCACGAATCGCGAGCGCGCGGGTCAGCAAGGGAGCCGCCGCGTCCGCCTGGCCCTGCGCCCGAGCGAGCTCCGCGAGATCGTCCAGCGAGGCGGCGACGACCGGATGGGCGCTGCCCAATGCCTGCTCCCGCAGGGCTAAGGCCTTCTCGAACAGCGTGTGCGCCTCCGCGTAGCGGCCCTGGAGCCGATGGAGGAGTGCCACGCTGCGCAGATCGCGCGCGAGATCCACCGGGGACGTGCCGGCAAGCGATTCATCGATGGCCAGCGCGCGCCGGGCCAGCGGTTCGGCGTCGGCGTAGCGACCCTGGAGCCGGTACAGCTCAGCCAACGCGTGGAGCGACCACGCCGTCTGCGCGTGGGCAGGGCCGAACGCGCGTTCCCGCAGGGCGAGGGCTCGCTGGTGGAGTGTTTCCGCGTCGGCGTAGCGGCCCTGCGCGCTGTAGAGAAGGGCGAGGTTATTCAGCGAGGTGGCGACATCCGGGTGGTCTGGCTTAAGCGCCTTTTCGCGAAGGGCCAGCGCGCGCTCGTACCGCGGTGCCGCGTCGGCGTAGCGGCCTTGGGCGGCGTAGAGCTGGGCCAGGGCGTCGAGTGCTGTGGCCAACTCTGCGGGAGAGTCCGCTTCGGCCTGCTCCCAGACCGCCACCGCCCGCGCGTGAAGCGGCTCGGCCTCGACGTAGCGGCCCTGGTCGCGGTAGAGCACGCCGAGGTTGTTGAGCGACTGCGCCACCATCGGGTGCCGTGCGCCGAGCGATTCTTCCCGGATCGCGAGTGCTCGCTGCAGCAGCGGCTCGGCCTCGGCGTAGCGGCCCTGCGCGCTGTAGAGAAGGGCGAGGTTATTCAGCGAGGTGGCGACATCCGGGTGGTCCGGCCCCTGCACCGCCTCCCAAATCTCCAGCGCCTGCCGATGCAGCGGCTCGGCCTGCGGGTACTGCCCTTTGAGACGGTAGACTTCCGCGAGGTTGTTGAGGACGATCGCGACATCGGGGTGGTCCGATCCGCGCGCCTCCTCAAGGATGCGCCGCGCGCGCTGGAAGAGTGGCGCCGCCTCATCGATGGTGCCCTCGACTCGGTAGACGCCGCCGAGATCGTTCAGGGTTTTCGCGAGCTGCAGGTGGTCCGGGCCGAAGCGCTGCTCCTGCAGCGTCAGCAGGCGCTCCAGCAGCGGCCGCGCCTTCTCGTAACGGCCCGCCGCCCGGTGGAGGCCTTCGAGCTGGCCGAGGACGATGCTCACCTGGGCCGGGTCAGGTGCTGGCAGCGCGTCCCACGCGGCGAGCGAACGCTCGTAGAAGGCGATGGCGTCCTCGGGGCGTCGCTCCACCTGGTGCAGGTGGGCCAGGTCCGAGAGGAGGACGGCGACCGCGGGATGGGCGCCGCCCAACGCGCCCTCGGCGGCCTGCAGCGCATCGTGCGCGATGGCGAGCGCCTCGCTGAACTTCCCGTCCCGGTAGAGCGCGCGGGATTGGTCCGCGAGCTGCTGCCAGGGGACGGCGCGGGCGTCGAGCGCCGTGCCCTTGCCGCACGATGCGGCGAGCAGCGCCACACATCCAATAGCGATGAGCGAGCGTGCGCGATGCGACATCAGTGAGTCTCGGGGCGGTGAGATTCGAACTCACGGCCTTCTGGTCCCAAACCAGACGCTCTAGCCAAGCTGAGCTACGCCCCGAGGAGTTTCTATTATAATAGGGAAACATGCGTCGCGTGAATGTCCTACATCTGTTGCTCGCGGGGGCGGCTGTCGTGGTCGCCGCCGGGCTGCTCGCCACCTGGGGGCTCTCCGCCTGGTTGTCCGCGCGGGGGCCGCAATGGCTGGAAGCGCGGCTGGAGCAGGCACTGCCAGTAGACGTCACCATCGGCGCGGTCGACTACCATCTCCTGCGCGGGTTGCAGCTGCGCAACGTCCGCGTGCGCGACGCAGCGTCCGGTGAGACGTGGCTTGCGACCGAGCACCTCGAGGTCGCCTTGCGGGCATGGCCGATTGCTCGGTGGGGCCATGTGGCCTTTCGTGCGCACGCGGCGCTGTCTGCGCCAATCACGATCGACTTCTTTGCCGCGGGGCGCTACGCGTGGCGGTCGCAGACGCTGCTGCTCGACGTGCGCACCTCGCCGTTTCCGGTGGACGCCATCCGTGACCCGCTCGCGTCGCTGGTTCCGCCCGGCCTGAAGGCCGGCACCCTTGCACCACGCGTCCAGCTCGCGTACACCCCGTCAGCCCCAGGTCACCTGGAGGTGCAATTCACCGGCACCGGGCTGGTCTGGGAGCAGCACGCGCTGCGCGCCGAGGCGGATGTGACCCTTGACGGCATCGCGCGCCTCCCGTCCGCCGGCAGCGCCTGGGACGCCGAAGGGACGTTGACGCTTCATCGCGGGGCACTGCGAGGCCTCCCGTCGGTGGACCGCGTCACCGGGCTGGAGGGAACGGCCACCATCCAGCGCGACCGGCTGGAGCGCATCGTCCTGCAGGGAGTCGCCCTCGGTGATACTTGGCGGCTCGAGGGATCGCTGACCGTCCTCCCATCGCCGTCCATTGATGTGCTGTTGACGTCCCGGGTGGACGCGGCGAATCTCGTCAGCCGCTTCCCGCATCTCGCCGAACGGTGGCAGGCCAGCGGCCTCGTCCCGCTGCGCGTGGCGTGCCGCGGACCGCTGCAGCCGACCCCCCTGCTGGACTGTGCTGTCCGAGCCGATCCGCAGGACGTGACCCTTGCGACCGCCGACCGGCGGGTGGAGCTGCGGCAGCTGTCCGGTACGCTGCTCTACGACGTGCTCGCACAGCGGCTCACCATCTCACAGCTCACCGGCCGGGCGCGCGACCACACGCTGACGATCGGCGGCGAACTCACCATCGCTCCCCTGGCCGCGTCCTTGATCGTCCACGGGGGGCTCCCGTTGGAGTTTCTCGCTCCCTGGCTGCCCCCGTCGGGCGCGGTGCGCGACATCGGCGGGCTGGCCGTCCTGGACCTCGAGCTGCACGGGCCGCTGGCCGCCCCCCGCGTGATCGGCGAGGCGGCGCTGCGCGACGGGCACCTGCGCGTGAGCGGGTTTCCTCATGAGATTCGCGACGTGACGGGGGACGTGCGATTGTCTGCGCGGCAGATTGAGGTGCAAGCACTCCAGTTGTCCGTCGCCGGCCGGCCGGCGACGATCGAGGCGGTCGCGACGCGTGATCGGCCGTCCCGGGTCACTGCGACGGTGCGGCTGGAATCCGGTACCGCCACGGTCGCGGCCGACGTGACCCCCGAAGCGATCCGGCTCCATGACGCCCGGCTCACACTGGAGCGCAGCGACCTGCGTGTGACCGGCTTGATCCGCCGGGGGGCGAATGAGCCGAGCGCGCTCGCCGCCCGCGGCGAAGTGGACCTGGCGGAGATCGGCCGCCTGCCGTGGTTGCCGCTGCCGGCATTCGCCGCCTGGGAGCCGTCTGGACGCGCGCAACTGGACATGGTGTTCGACGGACCGCTGACGAACTGGCGCAGGGCCACGTTGACTGGACGCCTCACGGCGGAAGCACTCCAGGTCCGGCGCATTCCCCTGGAACAGCTCACCTGCACGGTCGAGCAGCGAGAGGGTGTCCTGCGGATCCAGTGGCCCTCCGCCGTTCTGGCGGGAGGTTCCTTGCGCGGCGGGCTGACCATCGAGCCGGCACCGGACGGCGGCCGCTACCGGCTGGAGGCGAACGTGGTCGACGGCCAGATCGAACGCCTGAGAGAGGCGGTGCCGGCCTGGCGCACCCGTGAGGCGCGCGGCACGGTGTCGGCCCAGCTGGAGCTCTCCGGCCTGTGGCCGCAGCGGGCGACG
>CAYJWO010000034.1:2036-7600 GCA_964373825.1 uncultured Planctomycetales bacterium | reverse complement strand
GCTGCCGGTACGCTTCGCGCTCCGTCATCACCCCGCGTGAGGTGGAGACGACCGCCACCCCCAGCCCGCGGAGGACTCGCGGCAACTCCGCAGCCCGACGATACTGCCGCTGTCCCGGCGTCGAGATGCGCACCAACCCTTTGATGGCCGGGTGACGGTCGGCGTACTTGAGGTACACGCGCAGCCGCCGGTCCGCCGGGCGCTCGCCCACGGGTTTGACCCCGCGCACGAACCCCTCATCCTTCAGCACGCGGCAGATCTCCGCTAAGAACCGCGAGGCCGGCAAGTTGACCGAGGCGTGCCGCGCGCGCGAGGCATTGCGCAGGCGGGTCAGCCCGTCAGCAACCGTGTCCGAGGTCAGCGCCATCGCTCACCAGCTCGCTTTCGTCAGGCCGGCGATCTCGCCGCGCCACGCCATCTCCCGGAAGCACATCCGGCAGAGGCCGAACCGCCGCAAGTAGCCCCGCCGCCGGCCGCACCGCTGGCACCGGTGCACCGCCCGCACGGGAAACTTCGGGGCTCGCTTCGTCCGATTGATCCATGAGGTCTTCGCCATTCGGTTACTGCGCCGCGAACGGCACGCCCAGGGCCTTGAGGAGTGCCTGCGCTTCCTCCCGTGTCTTCGCCGTCGTCACCAGGCTGATGTCCATCCCCATCGTGGTGCTCGCCTGATCCAGGGACACCTCCGGGAACACCGTGAGCTCGCGGATGCCAAAGCTGTAGTTCCCGCCGCTGTCGAACGCGTTGAGGCTGAGGCCTCGGAAGTCCCGGATGCGCGGCAGCACAATACTCACCAGCCGATCGAGGAACTCGTACATCCGAGCCCGGCGCAACGTCACCTTGCACCCCACCGGATCGCCCTCCTTGATGCGGAAGTTGGAGATGGCCTTCGCCGCCCGCGTCACCGCCGGCCGCTGGCCAGTAATGAGCCCAAGCTCGCGCACCGCGGCGTCCAGCACCTTGGCGTCATGCGCCGCTTCGCCGCAACCGATGTTGACCACGATCTTCTCGAGCCGCGGAACCGCCAACGAGTTGCGCCGGCCGAACTGTTTGGCGAGTGTGGGGGCGATCTCGGCCCGGTAGCGCTCGAGCAGCCGGGGCAGCGTGCCATTCTGTGGTGTCGCCGCGCGCGCCATGCCTACAGCGTCTCCCGGCAGCGACGGCAGACGCGCTGCTTGCCGCCGTCTCCCACCACCCAGCCCACACGCACCGGCCGCCGGCACCGCGGGCAGTGCAACGCCAGCTTGGCCAGCGACAGCCACCCTTCCCGCTCGATGATGCCGCCGTTCGGGTGCTCTTGGCTGCGCCGGACAAAATGCTTCGCGAGATTCAGCCGTTCGACGAGCGCCCGGTCGGCCACCGGCTCGACGCGCAGGACCTTGCCGCTCTTGCCGCGGTCCTTACCGGTGAGCACGGTGACGAGATCGCCCTTCTTGATCCGCGCCATGCTCACACGACCTCAGGAGCCAACGAGATGATCTTCATAAAGCGGCGCTCGCGCAGTTCGCGGGCCACCGGCCCGAAGACGCGGGTGCCGCGGGGGTTGTTGCCGCTGTCAATCAGCACGACCGCGTTCGAGTCGAACCGCACCGTGGTCCCGTCCGGGCGGCGCAGGGGAGCCCGCTGCCGCACGACGACGCAGCGGGTGACTTCGCCCTTTTTCACCGCCGCGTCCGGGTCGGCCTCGCGCACATGGACCGTGATGACGTCGCCGATCCGGGCGACCTGCTGATTCCCTCGTCCGATCACGCCGATCGCCCAGACGACCCTGGCCCCGGTGTTGTCCGCGACGTCGAGGTGCGTGCGAATTTGAATCATGTGGCAACCACGTCGATCTCGGCGTCCGGAACGGGCGGCGCACCGGAGCTCTTCTGGACAATTCGGATGAGCCGCCACCGCTTGTCCTTCGACAACGGCCGCGTCTCCATGATCTCCACCAGATCGCCTAGATGGGTCTCGTTGCGCTCGTCATGAACCTTGAACGTGCTGAACTGCTTGAGGACGCGGTTGTAGACCGGGTGCCGCACCAGTCGCGTCACCCGAACGACCCGCGTCTTCATCATGCGATCGCTGATCACCTGCCCCTGTTGGGTCTTGCGTTGCGGACGTGTCATTGCGTGGTATCCGGGGCAGCTCGCCGCTGCTCGTTGAGCACGGTCATGGTTCGGGCGATCTGCCGCCGGAGGTGTCGCGCCTGGTGCGGCTGGTTCGCCGTCCCGGTCCCGGCCCCTTGCTGGTGGCGCCAGAGCTCCTGGCGCAGCGTGTCCAGGGCGGCGGCCAGCTCGGCCGTCGCCAGGGCGCGTAACTGCTGGGCTCGCGGACGCCGCTCGGCCATCACCCCACCACCTGCCGGAGGCCGCCCACGGCGGCCCCGCATGCTACGTCAATGGCCTCGCGCATGCGGCCACGGCGCCTCACACGAAGGCGAGCAGCGGTGGCGCCGCGACCGGTAGGTGGTGGGGTCATCCCACCACCTGCCGCGGGTCCCGCCTACAGGCGGGACCTCGGCCGAAAGACGTCGAACAACACTCACCGGCCGTGGCGGTGTCAAACCGCCAGGCAACGTCCTGGGTACGTAACAGCTTCTGCATCTCCTTCATCCGCGAGACGCCGCCAGCAGCAGGTGGTGGGATTAGCCCCACACCGCCTCTTTGCGGCTCACCATCCGGGTGCGCAGCGGCAGCTTCACCGCGGCCAGCCGCAAGGTTTCACGAGCGGAGAGCTCGGGAATCCCCTCCACTTCAAACAGCACCCGGCCTCGCTTGACGACCGCGACCCAATGATCCACCAACCCCTTACCACCGCCCATCGTCTTCTCCTGCCCGTGGGTCGTCACTGGCTTGTCCGGGAAGAATCGGATCCACACTTTGCCACCTCGGGTCAGGGCGCGGGAAATGGCGACACGGCACGCCTCGATCTGCCGCGCCGTCACCCAGCCGTTCTCGAGCGCCTTCAGGCCGAACTCTCCGAACGCCAGCCGAGCCCCCCCCTTGGTGACACCGCGCCGCCGGCCTCGATGCGCCTTGCGGTATTTGACCCGCTTCGGGAGCAAGAGCGCCATGCGATGTCCTACGCCGCCTCAGCGGCCGCCGTGGCCCGGGGCTCCCCGGCGGCGCGTCCCGCCGCCGAGCCGGCCGGGCGGCCGGCACCCCGACGCTCCGCCGAGATCAGCTCCCCGCGGCAGACCCAGACCTTCACCCCGATGCATCCGGCCGGGGTATGCGCCGTCGAAGTCGCGAAGTGGACATCCGCCCGCAGGGTCCCGAGCGGCACGGTGCCGGTGCGGTACACCTCCCGCCGCGTCATCTCCGCGCCCGCCAACCGGCCGTCGCAGACCACCTTGATGCCTTTCGCCCCGCTTTCCATGGCCTGCTGGAGCGCCCGCTTCATCGCGCGCCGGAACGCAATGCGTTTCTCCAACTGAAACGCCAGTGAGTCGGCGATCAGTTTGGCCTCGATGGAGGGGTTGGTGATCTCCACGTAATCCACCTTGAGCGACTGCTGGAGCCCCACGACCCGCTGGACCGCCTCCTGGACGCGCTGGATGTGCTCGCCGCGCCGCCCGATGAGGATGCCGGGCCGTGCGGTGTGAATGACCACGCGGATCTGCTCCGTGGAGCGCTCAATGATCACCCGGGCGACCGCTGCTGAGGCCAGTTCCCGCTCCAATAGCTCGCGGATCCGCCGGTCCTCCTGCAGGTACTGGACGAATTGGCGCTTGGTCGGCGCAAACCACTTGGACTTCCACGCCCGGGAGAGCTGCAACCGCAGGCAGCCCGGATCGACCTTATGCCCCATGCCCCTTCCTTTCAAGCTCCACGGTCACATGCGTGGTCCGCTTCAGGATTCTCACCGCCCGCCCGAACGCCGCCGCGCGGAACCGTTTCCACGACGGGCCGCCGTCGGCCACGAACCGGCTGATGATTACCTCGTCCTCGCGCAGCTGCGGCTCACGCTGGCGCGCGTTCGCGAACGCTGAGGCGAGCACTTTCGCCACGGGCTGTGCCGCCGCGCGCTTCGCCGCCCCCAGCAACGCGAGCGCCTCGGCGACGCTGCGCCGCCGCAGGGGCGCGATGACATACTGCACCTTCCGCGGGCTCATGCGCAGGTGACGGACCATCGCGCGCGCCAACATGGCTCGTTACTTCCCGAGGCCCGTGGACGAGCTGGCCTTCGACTTCACCCCGCCGTGCTTGCGAAAGATCCGGGTCGGCGAGAACTCGCCCAGCTTGTGGCCCACCATGTTCTCCGTGACAAACACCGGGGTGAACGCCTTGCCGTTGTGCACGAGGAAGTTGAGCCCCACGAACTCCGGCGTCACCGTGGACCGGCGCGACCAGGTCTTGATCGGCTTGCGGTCCCTCGCCTGCGCGGCGCGGTCCACCTTGACCTGAAGCGAGGCGTCGACAAACGGCCCTTTGCGCGTTGAACGTCCCATGACTAACGCCCACACCTACGTCTATTGCGAATTGCGAATTGCCGATTGCGGATTGTACCGCTGGTCAATCCGCAATTCGAAATCCGCAATCCGAAATCTCCCACGGGCCCTCTCGTCATCATCCTAGGCTCTCCGTTTCACAATGACGCGGTTGGAATACTTGGTGGGGCGCCGGGTCTTGCGCCCTTTCGTGTGCCAGCCCCAGGGCGACACCGGGTGTGGGTTGCCCTGGCCGGACTTGCCCTCGCCGCCACCGTGAGGATGATCGACCGGGTTCATCGCGATCCCGCGAACGTGCGGCTTGAACCCCCGCCATCGGCAGCGGCCGGCTTTGCCGAGCACTTCGGACTTGTGGTCGCTGTTGCCCAGCTGACCGATCGTGGCCCAGCAGTCGAGCGAGACAAGGCGGATCTCCCCGGAGGGGAGCTTCACGTGCGCGTCGTCGCCCTCTTTCGCCTGGATCACCGCCGACGCTCCCGCGGTTCGAACGAGCTGGGCGCCGCGGTGTTGCTGCAGCTCCAGCCCATGGATAGGCTGCCCGGGCGGAATCTGGCGCAGCGGCATCGCGTTGCCGACCTGGACGTCGGCCGCGTCGCCGCTCACGACGCGGTCGCCGACGCGCAATCCTTCCGGCCACAGGATGTACCGTTGCTCACCGTCCTCATACCGCACCAGCGAGATGCGCGCGGTGCGGTTCGGGTCATACTCCACCGTCTGGACCGTCGCCGGTATACCGGCCTTGTCCCGACGGTAGAAATCGATCAGGCGGTACATCCGCGGATGCCCGCCGCCGCGGAACCGCGACGTCACATGCCCGTGGGCATTGCGTCCCCCGGTCTTGCGCAGCGGCACGGTCAACCCGCGGGCGGGTCGATTGGTGGTGAGCTCCACGAAATCGAGCCCGACGTGGTGCCGGGTGCCAGCACTCGTTGGTCGATCCGGCTTGATGCCCATCGCGCTACGCCTTGACCTCGATCTTCTGGCCTTCCGCCACGGTGACGATCGCCTTCTTCCAATCGGGCCGGCGGCCCCACCGGCCGGACAGGCGGCGCCACTTCCCATGACACGTCAGCGTATTCACCTGGGTCACTGACACCTGGAAGAGCTGCTCGGCCGCCTCGCGGAT
>CAYJWO010000034.1:524-1936 GCA_964373825.1 uncultured Planctomycetales bacterium | reverse complement strand
CGCAGCGAACGCACGAGCGGATCCGGGGCCTCGTCCAGCACCAGCAGCGATCGGCGCAACACTCCGAAGGTCTTGGCGAGCCCTGCGAACGTTTTCGTCTTGGGAGCGTCGACCGTCAGCGCGTCGACCACGGCCAACTCCTGATCCCTGAGCTTGCCCTTGAGGCTCTCCAGCAGGGCCTGCTGCCGAATCGCCTGCGGGAGGCGGTGGCGCGGTTTGTGCGGGCGAGGACCGAAGACGATCCCGCCCCCTCGCCATAGCGGGGACCGGATGGAGCCGGCGCGCGCCCGGCCGGTGTGCTTCTGCTTCCACGGTTTCTTTCCGCCACCCGACACCTCGCCCCGCGTCTTCGTCGAGGCGGTGCCGAGCCGCTGATTCTCTCGATACATGGCGATGGCTTGCGAGAGGAGTCGGGTCTTGACCGCCCCGGACCAGAGGGCCGGATCGAGATCGATCTGTCCGACCACCTCACCCTGCACGTTACGCACCGGCAGCGTCAGGCGGGCCGGGACCGGGCTCGCCTTCGACGCTCGGCGTGTGGGATCAGCTGAGGTGGTGCTTGGCATCGCGAGCCTGCGTCACTTCTTCTTGGGGGCGGCTGCGGCCGTCGCCCCGGCGGTCTTGGCCTTGCCCTTCACCCCGACCGTTTCCTCCACGACGACCGTGTGGAACGCCTGCGGCTTACGCACCGCCCCGGGCCGCTTGACGGACTTGCGGATCACCACGAGCCCCTGCTCTGCTCCCGGGAGTGCACCTTCGATAAACAAGAGGTTCGCCTCGGGGTCTCGCCGCACGATCCGAAGGCTCTGCACCGTCGTGGCGCGAGCACCCATATGCCCCGGGAGGTGGTGGCCACGGATCACGCGTCCCGGCGTTGTGGTCGACCCGATCGAACCGGGCGCTCGATGCGACATGGAGCCGTGCGTTGCACCCCCGCCGGACCACTTCCACCGCTTGACCCCGCCCTGGAATCCCTTCCCGATCGAGGTGCCGGTCACGTCCACCAGCTCATAGTCCTGGAACAGCTCCACCGTCAGCGCGTCTCCCACCTTGAGCGGCGTGCCGCCCTCCGGCTCGCCCGACGTCCGAAACTCCCGCAGGTGCCGATACGCACCCTGGGCTTGGTGCGTGAACTGCCCCTGCAGCGGTTTGATGAGCCGCTTCGGCGCGACGGCCTCGAAGCCGAGCTGCACCGCCTCGTAACCGTGTTGCGCGCGCTCCCGCACCCGAATGACCGGGCACGGGCCGGCCTGCACGGCGGTGACGGCCACGCGGCGGCCGAAGTCGTCGTACAGATGCGTCATACCCAATTTCTTACCCAACAGGCCAATGGACATTTCGACGTGAGGTCAGCGACCAGCGACCAGCGACCAGCGACCAGCGACCAGCGACCAGCGACCAGCGACCAGCGA
>CAYJWO010000034.1:0-424 GCA_964373825.1 uncultured Planctomycetales bacterium | reverse complement strand
CCAGGAGCTCTCGCTCCACGGCCTGGGCCTGGTTGCTGGTTGCCTATCGCTGGTTGCTTCATTTCAGTTCCACGTAGACGCCGGAGGGCAGGTTGAGCTTGCGCAGCGCGTCGATCGTCTTGCTTGTCGGCTCCAGAATGTCGATGATGCGCTTGTGCGTGACCAGCTGGAACTGCTCCCGCGACTTCTTGTCGACGAACGGCGAACGCAGCACCGTGAAGACTTCCCGCCGGCTCGGCAGCGGAATCGGCCCGGCCACCTTCGCACCAGTCCGCTCGGCCGTCTGCACGATTTCCGCCGTCGAGGCGTCGAGTACCCGGTGGTCGTAGGCTCTCAGTTTAACCCGAATGCGAGTCTGCTGGACCGTCTGCGCCATGTGCTCGCTGCGCTCGCCGTGAACCGTTTACCGTTCACCGTGGACCGT
>CAYJWO010000033.1:0-7609 GCA_964373825.1 uncultured Planctomycetales bacterium | reverse complement strand
CCAGGAACAGGTGATGCGCATCGCCAGCGACCTGGCCGGGTTCTCCATGGCGCAAGCGGATCTGCTGCGGCGCGCGATGGGCAAGAAGAACCCGGAGGTCATGGAGGCACAGCGGAAAACGTTCACCGATGGGAGCAAAAAGAACGGGATCGGCGAACGTGCCGCCAATCGCATCTTTGACCTCATGGAACATTTCAGCGGGTATGGTTTCAACAAGTCGCACGCCACCGCGTACGCGCTGATCTCATGGCGGACCGCGTACCTGAAGTCGCACTACCCGGTGGAGTTCATGACCGCCCTCCTGAGCAGCGAAATGGGGAACACCGACAAGCTCGTCGTGTACCTCGAGGAGGCGCGGCGCATGGGCCTCCGGATCCTGCCGCCCGACGTGAACGCCAGCCAGTCGGCGTTCACCGCGGTGGACGACCGCACGATCCGCTGCGGGCTGGGCGTCATCAAGAATGTCGGCTTGGCCGCGATCGCCTCCATCATCGCCGCGCGCGGCGCCCGGCAGCGGCCGTTCACGACCATGGAAGCGCTGTGCCGCGATACGGACCTGCGGCTGATGAACCGGAAGGTGTGCGAAAGCCTCATCAAGGCGGGGGCGTGCGACAGCATGGGGGCACCCCGCGCCGTACTCCTCGCCAGCCTGGACCAGGCGATGGAGGAGGCGACTCATCGGCAGAAGGATCGCCAGCGTGGCCAGCTGACCCTCTTTGACAGCCTGCAGGGGGAGGAGCCGTCCCAGGCGGCTGGCGGCGAGGCGGCGGGGGCCACGGCGCGGCCGCTGCGCGATTGGCCGGACAGCCAGAAGCTGGCGTTCGAAAAAACGCTGCTCGGTTTTTACGTGTCCGGGCATCCACTGGCGCGCCATGAGCGGCTCGTCCGCATGCTCTCCACCACGACCACGCAGGGGCTGGCGGTACTCGGCGAGAGCGCTGCCGTCACCATCGGCGGAATGCTCACGAAGGTCAAGCAGACGGCCACAAAGAAGACCAACGAGCAGATGGCCATCTGCATGCTGGAAGACCTGGAGGGCGACGTCGAGCTGCTGGTGTTCCCGAAGGTGTTCCCGCAGCTCGCCCCGCACCTGCGGCCCAACGCCGCGGTGTTCGTGGAAGGCCGGGTGGCGATCCGGGAAGACGAGCCGCGCCTGATCGCGGAGCGGCTCGTCCCGCTGGAGCAGGGGCCGGCCCAGCTGGCGAAGTCGGTGGAGCTCGTCTTACGGGGAGCCGTTCCCGATGCGGCTCGGTTGGAAGAGCTCAAGGAACTCATGGCCCGGTACCCCGGTGCGGTGCCGGTGTATGTGCGGGTGGAAGCCGCCGAGGGGCCTCCGGTGCGGCTCAAGTTGCCGCACACCCTCCAAGTCCATCCCCACCTGGACTTGTTGGAAGCGCTCGAGCAGCTCCTGGGTGCTGAGGCGGTGACGCTCCAACGGCACCCCGCAAGAAGTCTTGACAAGGGCCGAGTCCCTATGGTAACTTCGGCCAACCTATGGCGCTGACTAAGAAGGACTTAGTGCTGCTGGTCGCCCGGGAAACCGGGATCACCCAGGTTGACGTCAAGCGGGTGGTGCAGCGAACACTGGACCACCTCATCGGTAACCTCAAGGCAGGGACGACCGTCGAGCTGAGAAATTTCGGGGTGTTCAAGGTGCGTCAGCGCGCCCCCCGACGCGGTCGCAACCCGAAGACCGGCCAAGAGGTTCCGGTGCCCTCCAAGCGCGTCGTGGTCTTCAAGCCTGGCCTGCTCATGCGCCAGGGCATCAAGTAAGCACCATCCTCCCCACCCGTAGCTCCTTGGTGCCCAGCGTGATACAATAGCGTTCACGGTCGCATGGCGTTTCAAGCCCTCAGGGGCGCGGCAGATATCCTTCCGCACGACATCGAACGGTGGCTGACCGTCGAGGCCGCCGCGCGCCGTGTGGCCGCCGTCTACGGCTACGGCGAGCTCCGAACCCCGCTCATGGAAGACACCCAACTGTTCCTCCGGTCCATCGGCGATACCACCGACATCATCCAGAAAGAAATGTTCCGGGTGACGGACCGCGGCGACCAGGACATGGTCCTCCGGCCCGAGGGGACGGCGGCCGTCATCCGCGCGTATCTGGAGCACAACCTTCACAAGACCCAAGGGTTCGCCAAGCTGTTCTACCTCGGGCCCATGTTCCGCGCGGAGCGCCCCCAGGCGGGACGGCTGCGCCAATTCCACCAATACGGCGTCGAAGCGATCGGGGCGTCGTCGCCGTGGGTGGACGTGGAAGTGATCACGCTGTGCGTCGAGATCCTGCGGGCCTGCGGTGTCGCGCAGTCCGCCGTCTGGGTGTCGAGCCTCGGCTGCCGCGTGGACCAGCAGCGCAGTGCGCAGCATCTGCGGGAGCGGCTCGAGCCGCACCGCACGGCTCTGTGCAAGGACTGCCAGCAACGGTTCGACCGCAACGTCTTCCGCACCCTAGACTGCAAGCAGGAGGCCTGCCGCACGCGCGCCTGGGCGCAGGGAGCCCCATTTCTCCTGTGCGATGAGTGCCAACAGCATTTCGACGAGGTGCGCGCCGGGTTGCGCGCGCAGCACGTCGCGTTTACGGACACCGAAGTGTTTGCGCGCGGGCTCGACTACTACACGCGGACGGTCTTCGAGGTACGCGCCAGCGGCTTGGGCGCGCAGGACGCCGTGGCGGCTGGCGGGCGGTACGACCACCTCGTAGAAGATTTGGGAGGCCCCGCGATCGGCGCGGTCGGGTTTGCCACCGGCATCGAGCGGGTGTTGCTCGCGCAATCCCGCCCGACTGACGTGGCGGGCGACCAGGCGCCCCGGCGCGGCGTCTACCTGGCGATCGCCCAGCCGTCGCTCCTCGCCCAGGCGTTTCCCATCGTCCAGCGGCTCAGGGAGCGCGGGGTCATGACCGCGCTGGACTACACGGGCAAGAGCCTCAAGGGCCAGCTGCGCGAAGCGGACAAGCTTGCGTGCCGCTGGGTGGCGATCCTCGGCGAGCGGGAGCTCGCGCAGGGCGGAGTGAGCTTGAAAGATCTCACCGGAGGCGAGCAGCGCACGGTGCCGCTCGACCGCCTGGCGGACGCGGTGTCCAAATGATGCGCACGCACGGCTGCGGCGATCTGCGGGACACGCACATCGAGACCGAGGTCACGCTCTGCGGCTGGGTCCACAAGCGGCGGGATCACGGGGGCTTGAGCTTTATTGATCTGCGCGATCGCAGCGGGCTGGCGCAAGTCGTCTTCAATGCGAAGCGGGACGCCGCCCTCCACCAGCAGGCCAAGGGGCTCGGGCCGGAGTGGGTCGTGCAGGTGCGTGGCATGGTCGGCCGGCGGCCCAAGGGCACGGCAAACCCCAAGCTACCCTCTGGCCTCGTGGAAGTGGCTGCGACCGCGGTCACCGTGCTCAACGAGTCCGCGGTTCCGCCGTTCGAGCTCGAAGACGCGTCGGACGCCTCCGAGGACGTCCGGATGCGCTGGCGCTACCTGGACCTGCGCCGCCCGATCAGCCAGCAGAAGCTCATCCTGCGCCACCGCGTCGTGCAGCAGATCCGCGCGACGTTGGGCCGCGAGGGGTTCGTCGAGGTCGAAACGCCGATCCTGACGAAATCCACCCCGGAGGGGGCGCGCGATTACCTGGTCCCATCTCGCCTGAGCCCCGGCCGCTTCTACGCCCTGCCGCAGTCGCCCCAGCTCTTCAAGCAGCTCCTCATGGTCGGCGGGCTGGAGCGGTACTTCCAGATCGCCCGCTGCTTCCGCGACGAGGACCTGCGCGCCGACCGGCAGCCGGAATTCACCCAGCTTGACCTGGAGCTGTCGTTCACGGATGAGGAAGAGGTGTTCGGCCTCATCGAGCGCACGGTCAGCGAGGTGTTTCGCGACGTCCTCGGGATGTCGCTCGCGGTGCCGTTTCCACGCCTGACGCACGCCCAGGCGCTCGCACAGCACCAGTCGGATCAGCCGAACCTGAAGACCGCCGACCGGCCGTGGGCGTTCTGCTGGGTGACCGACTTTCCGCTCCTGCGCTGGAACGGGGACGAGCAGCGCTGGGAAGCCGAGCACCACCCGTTCACAGCACCCCATCCGGAGGACATCGGGCGCCTGGCGTCCGACCCAGGGACGGTGCGCGCCCGCGCCTACGATCTCGTCCTCAATGGGACGGAGCTGGGCTCCGGCAGCATCCGGATCCACCAGGAGCCGCTCCAGCGGCAGCTGTTCACGGTGCTGGGCATTTCGGAGGAGACTGCCCAGCAGCGGTTCGGGTTCCTGCTGGAGGCGTTTCGTTATGGGGCGCCTCCCCATGGGGGGTTCGCCCTCGGTCTGGACCGGTTCGTGGCGTTGCTGACCGGAGCGGAGTCGATCCGCGAGGTGATCGCGTTTCCCAAAACCCAGACGGGCGTCGATCTGGTGACGGACGCCCCCTCGGACGTGACGGAAGCGCAGTTGAAGGAGCTGGGGTTGGCGGTGCGTGCTACCGCAAAGGGGGTTGGATGAACGGACAGCGCACGGCGTGGAGAGTGGTGGGTGTGGTGGGCCTCGTCGGCGGCCTGGTGCTCGGCGCAAGCGGCTGCCGGACGGCGTCGAAGATCACGGAAGTCCCCCGGGTGGATCTGGCTATCGAGGGCGGCAACCGCGGCTACCTCGTCGGCACCCCGCCGCCGCTGGGGTCCCGCAAGACGACGCGACAGATGGTGCACACCGATGTGGAAATCCCGTATCTGGGCGAGGTCAAGGCGACGCGTCGGCCGATTGACCTCTCGGCATTCGGTTCCTCGGATGAGGCCGCGGCGACGACCGCCGGGGTCGCGGATCCCGCCATGTCCGCAGACACCTACGTGGTACGGAAGGGTGATTCGCTCTGGACGATCGCGGCCAAGCCGGAAATCTACGGCGATGCGACGCAATGGCGCCGCCTGTATGAAGCCAACCAGGACCAGCTGCGCAGTCCGGACAGCCTCAAGGCCGGCATGACGCTGCGCGTGCCCCGCGGCGACGGGGAGACATCCGCCTCAGGAGAGGTCGAGTACGGCAAGTAGCCCCATGGCGGAGCAGGTCATCACGCTCCAGGACGACGAAGAAGCCCAGCGCCTCTTCGGCAAGCAGGACCACCACCTGCGGCGCATCGAGACGGCACTCGGCGTTTCGATTGGGTCGCGGGGCCAGCGGGTCGCGATCACCGGGCCGGACGCGGCCGTGGAGCGCGCGACTCAGCTGCTGGAGAACCTGCTGCTCGTGGTGCGCGCCGGAGCCGCGCTGCGATCCGACGATGTGGACTACGGCTTGCGTACGCTGGACGACCCGCGGCTCGCCCGGCTGCAGGACGTCTACCAGCAGCGCATCGAAGTCCCCTCGAAGCGGCGCTTCATCGTGCCGCGCACGGCCGGGCAGAAGGCGTACGTGGAGGCGATCCGCCGGCACGACATCGTCTTTGCGATCGGCCCGGCCGGTACCGGGAAGACCTACCTGGCCATGGCGATGGCGGTCGAGCGCCTCACGCGGGGCGACGTTTCGCGCATCATCCTGACCCGCCCGGCGGTGGAGGCGGGGGAGCGGCTGGGGTACCTGCCCGGCGACCTGGCGGAGAAGATCAACCCGTACCTGCGCCCGCTCTACGACGCGCTCTACGAGATGATGGACGTGGACATGATCCAGCGGTACATGAGCCGCGGCATCATCGAGGTCGCCCCGCTCGCGTACATGCGCGGGCGCACGCTCAACGACGCGTTCATCGTGCTGGATGAGGCGCAGAACACGACGTCGGAGCAGATGAAGATGTTCCTCACCCGCCTGGGCTTCGACTCCCAGGCGGTCATCACGGGGGATGTGACCCAGGTTGACCTGCCGCCGGGCCGCGTCTCGGGGCTCATCCAGGTGCAGTCGCTGCTGGCCGTCGTCGAGGGGATCCGGTTCGTGACGTTCAGCGCGCAGGACGTCGTGCGGCACGAGCTAGTCCAGCAGATCATCAACGCCTACGAGGCGGACAATCACCGCAACGCCACTGGCTAATGGAGGTCCGTCTCATCAGCGCCCAGCGGGGGGTGCGGGTGGATCTGGCGGCGATGCGCCGGCTCGCCCGGCGAACACTGCGGGTCCTGCGAATCCGTCAGCGCGGCCTGATTGACGTGACGCTCGTGGACGCCCGGCGCATGCGCGCCGTGAACCGGCGGTGCCTGGGGCATGACTGGGCCACCGACGTCCTGAGCTTCCGGTATGACGACCGGCGGCTGGCGGGCGAGGTGCTGGTCGCCCCCGCCGTCGCGCGCGCGTACGCGACGCGTCATGGCGTAGCGATCCAGCAGGAAGTGGGGCGGTACGTCGTCCACGGGCTCCTCCATTGGGCGGGCTTCCGGGACGACACCCCGCGCCGGCGGGCGCACATGCGACGGCTTGAAGACCAGCTCTTGAGGACGAATCGCGGGCTGGCGCGCGACGCGAAGCCCGGGCTCCCGTCGAGCCCGCGAGCGACTCGCGCGGGAGCACCCGCCACAATGGCCGCTAACCGTTATGGGCATTCACACCGCTGACGCGATCGTGCTGCGCCGGTATCTCTACCGGGAGACGAGCGTCATCATCGCGTGCCTGACCGACCGGTACGGCAAGCTGAAAGGGCTCGTGAAGGGATTGCGGATGTACCCGAACCGCCATCGCAGCGCCATGGAGCCGCTGACGATCAACCGCCTCGTGTTCTACGACACGCATGAGAGCCAGCTGCACCTCGTCAGCCAGTGCGAGCTGCTGCATCCGCTGCGGCGGCTCGAGCGGGACGTCGAGGTGTTCCACGCCGCCGCGCGGATGGCGGAGCTGACTGACGCCATCCTGCCATTAGAGGAGCCGGCGCCCGCGACGTACGACCTCCTGCGGCAGAGCCTGGAACGGCTGGAGCAGGGAACTCTTCCACGAGCCGTCGTGGCGCTCCACTTCTTAGCACGCCTCCTGCGCTTAGCCGGGTTCCAACCCCAGGTCACCGAGTGCGCCGGCTGCGGCATACAGCTCCAGGCCGCCGGCTACTGGAGTATTGCGCAAGGAGGGCTCTTGTGCCCGGCGTGCTTGCACGAAGACCCCAAGGCCGAGCCGGTCGGTCCCGCCGTCCTGGACGCCCTGCAGCAGCTCGGCGACGCGCTAGCACCCCCGGCCATGGAGCCACCCCTCGTCGCATCGCTCCAGCAGCGGCTCGACCAGTTCCTCCAGTGGCGCCTGGATCGGCCACTGAAGACCCAGTCGGCTGAAGGCTCAAGGCTGAAGGCTCAAGGCTCGTCACGAGCCGCCTTCGGCCTTCAGCCTTCAGCCTAGAGCCAACCAATGGATTTCCAACAACTCATTCGCGCGCTGGACGTCTTCTGGGAACGGCAGGGCTGCCTCATCTTGCAGCCGTATGACGTCCCCATGGGGGCCGGCACGTTCCATCCGGCCACGTTCTTCGGCGCGTTGGGTCCGCGGCCGACCCGCATCGCGTACGTCCAGCCGTCCCGCCGGCCCACCGACGGCCGCTACGCCGAGAACCCGCTGCGGATGCAGCGCTACTACCAGTACCAGGTCCTCATCAAGCCGACGACCGATCGCATGCCGCAGCTCTACCTCGAGAGCCTGCGCGCCTGCGGGCTGCGGCTCAAGGACCACGA
>CAYJWO010000032.1:0-7638 GCA_964373825.1 uncultured Planctomycetales bacterium | reverse complement strand
GCGGACGCCCGGCCGTCCCCCCTGCCTCAGGCGCTTGCGGCCTACTACGCCATCCCAGGCGCTCCGACGGGCGTGACGATGGAGCGCGTGCGAGAGCATCCGCGGTACGCCGAGTTCCTCGTCCGATTCCCGCTCGCTCCCGTCGGCTTTGAGCCGACGGAACCCGTCGTCGAGCTGGAGTGGTTTGAGTCCGCGAGGCCCGGTCGCCGCCCGGCCGTGCTGTTCAACCCAATCCTGGGGGGAGACTACCCACTGGAACGGGGGATGTGCCGCCATCTGGCGGCCCAGGGGTTCCACGTCGCCCTCCTCCACCGCAGGACGCTGAAGGTGTCGCCGGAGCACCCGGTGGATCACTTGGAGCTTCTGCTTCGCCAGGGGGTGGTGCGTATCCGCCGAACGCTTGCGTGGATGCGGAGCCACCCCCGCGTAGATCCCGACCGGTTAGGGACGTACGGGGTCAGCATGGGAGGAATTGCTAGTATCCTCGCGGCCGCGGTGGAGCCGGACGTCCGCGCCCATGTGGTCGTCCTCGCGGGAGGTGGTATCGCCGACATCCTGGCGACCTCGCGCGATCCGCTGCTGACGAAACCGCTGGCCCGGTTTCTTTCGGCCCGCCACCTGGACCGAGCCGCCCTGCGACGGCAACTGGATGAGACGCTCGTCACCGACCCGATCCGGCTCGCACCATATGTCGACGCCCGGCGCGTCTTCATGGTCATCGCGCTGGCGGATCGCACGATCGGGCGCGCCAACGCCCTGCGGCTGTGGCGCGCGCTGGGACGCCCGGAGGCCACGTTCCTGCCGACAGGACACTACACCGCGCTGCTCGCCCTGCCATATCTCAAGTACGCGGGGCTGCGATTTTTGAAGGAGCGGCTTGAAGCGATGGAGGGGCGTCAGGTATCTTTGAGGTAGACGCCCTCAACCGTTGGTGAGGAGGTTGTTGATGACCTCGGCGCGTTCGCGAGGGTCCGTCTTCATTATCAGCACCTTCGCCGTCGCCTTCCTGGTCGCCTGGGCGACGGCCAGCTTCAACCAGAGCGCCACGTCGCTCCGAAACGCCGAGCGATACGTCGACAGCCAGCAGGCGTTCCATCTGGCGGAAGCGGGGCTCGACCAGGCGATCCGCTGGATGAACGACTGGCCCGCGCCGTCCGGCATTGCCGCTTTCGACCCGTTCGGCGGCCCCCAGACCCTCCCGGAAGGCCAGTACACCGTCACCATCGATCCGGACGACGCCAACACCACCTCCTACCTCGACCACTACACCATCACCGTCACCGGGCAAACCGACACGCTCCAGGTCAGCCGGCAGGTGAGCCTCATCCTGCAGAATGAGAGCTTCGCCCGGTACATCTACTTCACGGACTCGGAGGAGCGGGTCACCGCCTGGGGCGTGCGGCCCATCTGGTTCATCACCGGGGACTATCTGGACGGCCCGGTCCACTCCAACGACCGGTTCAACATCTTCGGCAACCCGGTGTTCGACGGCGCCGTCACGAGCGCCGCGAGTTCCCTCAACTACAACCGCGGGGGCCCGCCCCTCGACAATCCTCAGTTCAACGGCGGGCTCGATTTGGGCGTCCCGGAGGTCACGCTGCCGCTGACGGCGAACGACCTGCGGGTGGCGGCGGCCGCCAACGGCAGCTGGTACCAGGGCAACACGACCCTCGTGCTCCAGAGCGACGGGACCATGCGCGTCACCAATCCGGCCGCGGGGCTGACCAATCAGCTCGTCCCTCTGCCGGCGAACGGGGCGGTGTTCGTCAACGGCGGGCACGCGACCGTTTCCGGAACGCTCAACGGCCAGCTGACCATCGGATCCAGCGAGAACGTCATCATCAACAACAACCTCGTCTACGCGGACGACCCGCGGTCGAATCCCAATTCGGACGATGTCCTGGGCTTGGTCGCCGAGGACAACGTCGTCGTGGCCGCCGCCGCCCCGTACAACACAACCATCCAGGCGTCCGTCATGGGGCTCAACGCCTCCTTCACCGTGGAGAACTGGTGGATCGGCCCGCCGAAAGGGACGTTGAGCGTCTACGGCGGGATCATCCAGGTCAGCCGCGGACCGGTGGGCACCTTCAACAGCCGGACGGGAGCTCGAGTCTCCGGGTACAGCAAGTCGTACCGGTACGACACGAGGTTTCGCCAGCTGGCCCCGCCGTTCTACCCCACGACGTCGGAGTACGAGGAGCAGCTCTGGAAAGAAGAGCCATGACGCCGTCGCTCGAGCGCTCCCTCTCGGTCGGCGTGCTCGTGGTCACCCTGATGGGCTCGGCCGGCCTGGTCGCCCGCCTCACCCGCACGCCGCCGACGCCGGATCGCGCCCACGCGGCCACCCCGCCGCCTCGCTCCGTGGACCGCGCGGCCGCGATGCCGCGCACCCATGGGTTCTGGGCCGACCCGTCCGTGCCTTCTGACATCCGCGATCGGGCCTTCGCCCCGCCGCCCTCCCCGGAATCGCTGCCGCCGGAGGCGCGCCCCCAGAAGCTGGCGATTCGCCCCTCGGCCAGCGAGCGCCGGGCGCTGAGCCAGGACCCCGATCTCGTCGGGTATTAACCCGCCGCCAGTTTCCGCTTGTCCTTCCCCGCACGCGATTCCTATAATAGAGCCATGCCGCTCACCAAGGTCATCTTGGCTAAGCCGCGGGGGTTCTGCGCCGGCGTTGATCGCGCGATCGAGGTCGTCGAGGAGGCGCTGCGCCGCCTTGAGAGCCCGGTGTTCGTCCGAAAAGAAATTGTGCATAACCAACATGTCGTCAATGAATTACGACAGAAGGGCGCCGTCTTCGTGGATGAGCTGCGCGACGTGCCGGAGGGTGCCGCGACGGTGTTCAGCGCGCACGGCGTGTCGCCGGAGGTTCACCAGGAGGCCGCCCGGCGGCGGTTGCGGGTGATCGATGCGACGTGTCCGCTCGTCACCAAGGTCCACGTGGAGGCCAAGCGGTTCGCCGCGGACGGCTACACCATCCTCCTGATCGGCCATGCCGGCCATGACGAAGTGGTCGGCACGATGGGGGAAGCCGCTGAGGCGATCCGGCTCGTCCAGACGGTGGCGGAGGCCCGGCGCGTCCAGGTGCCTGATCCGGAGCGGGTCGCCGCGGTCACGCAGACGACGCTCAGCGTGGATGACACCGCCGCGATCCTCACCGTCCTGCGGCAACGCTTCCCGAAGCTCGCCACGCCGGCCAAGGACGACATCTGCTACGCGACGCAGAACCGGCAGAACGTGGTCAAGGCCATCGCCCGGGACGCCGAGGTCGTGCTGGTCATCGGGGCGCGCAACAGCTCCAACTCCATTCGGCTCACCGAGGTCGCGCGCGACGCCGGCCGGCGATCCTATCTCATCAACGACGCCAGCGAGATTGATCCTGCGTGGCTGCAGGACGTTCGCGTCGTGGGGCTCACGTCGGGTGCCTCGGCCCCGGAGCACCTGGTCCAGGAGGCGGTCGAGGCCTTGAAACGGCTCGGGGCCACCACGGTCGAGGAGCTGGAGCTCGTCCGGGAAGACGTGAACTTCGGGCTGCCCCGCGAATTGGATCACCTCGTCCCCGCCGCCCCCGCCTCGTACGACGTCTGACGTCCTGCGCTGATCAATGCGATCCCTCACTGAATACCTCTGGTTCCAGACCGCGAAGCGCCGCGACCTCGTCAACATCACCGACCGCCTGGAGGACCTGGTGCGACGCAGCGGCGTCTCGGAGGGGTTCTGCCTGGTGTCGGCGATGCACATCACCGCGAGCATCTGGGTCAACGACGACGAGGAGGGCTTGTGGCAGGACTTCTGGGCGCTCTTGGAGCGCCTCGCCCCCCACGGGCCGGACTACCAGCACCACCGCACCGGCGAGGACAACGGCGACGCCCATCTGAAACGCACGCTGGTCGGGCACCAGGCGACGCTGCCGATCACGAAGGGAAAGCTCGATCTCGGCCCGTGGGAGCAGGTGTTCTACGCGGAGTTCGACGGCCGTCGGAAGAAGCGGGTGATCGTGAAGATCCTGGGGGAGTGACGCGACTGTCGCCCTTACGGGCTGGTGGCCTTCGTGGCGTCTTTCTGCAGATCCTTGTACTCGCCGCGGACGCCGTCTGATTTCTTTTCCGTCTCGACCCCCTCCGCCGGGTTCCCCGCGCTGAGGATGGCCGGCTCAGCGACGGACTCCAGGGCTCCCGCGGCGACGCCCTCCGCGGCCTCCGACACGTCGAGCGCGCTGCCGGCGGCCCGCCACAAGAGGACGCTCGCGGTCGACTCCTCGACGCCATCGTCCGCCCCGCTCGTGCCGCCGAATTGGATGACGTCGTTCTCCAGCTCGATGAGCACCTCATTGCCGACGATGCTGAAGAGCTCCAGCGGCACGAAGGTCTTGGACGCACCGCTCCCCTCGTAGCGCACCGCGGTGTTGTCCCGCTGCCGCATGATGACCAGGGCGTTGGGCGCGTAGATCGAGCCGGAGAACCGTCCCGGCTCCACCCAGACGACGCTCGGCTTGGTTTCGGCCACGACGAGGTTCACCCCGTTGCGGATGCGGCCGAGTTGGCGGCCGAGTGGCTGTTCGGCGGTCATCTTCGCCGCCACCGAGATGTTCCAGTCGTGCTGCACGCCGCGCACCCCGAGCCAGTTCATCATGCCACCGAAGGTGGTGTTGCCGTACATCGGGCTGCCAAGCGTCAGGTGGTCGAAGTTAACCGTCTGGCTGCCGGTCACATAGATGGTCGCGGGGCTGCTGAAGCGCACCTGAGGGGGCTCATCGACGATCGTGTTGAACCAGCCATATTCGGAGGTGACCGTGGGATAAATCGACTTGACGCAGAGCGTGATGCGTTTGTCGCCCGGACCCGTCAAATCACGCACCGCGCCCTGCGCGAACCCATCCTCCACCCGCAGCGTGCTGCCGCTGGAGAAGAGACTGGCGTCGTGGCCGAGCACGAGATTGCCCGCGCAGTCCGTCGCCGGACGGATTTCCGGCGGCAGCGGCGATCCGGTCCGCATCCTCGAGATCAGGCCCACGGAGCCCGCGCCGCTGATGTGCTGGATGGCGCCCTGCTGAGCGGTATCGGTGAACTCGACGTTCGTGTACCGCTCTCCGGGAGCCCCCAGCGGTATTCCCCGGATGAACTTGTAGCCTTCCACGACGCTGCGCAGCTCCCGCGACGCCTTGCTTTGGAGATCGGCTGAATCGTTCGCGTAAGCCAACCCGGTCAGCTCAATGGCGCCCTGGCGCGCCTTCCCAAACAACATGTCGAACAACCCATACGATTGGCCGTTCGCAATAGTAGAGGAGAGCGCCCCCACTCCGGAGTGCATCGTGCCGCTCATGAACACGTCCTTGAAGTTCGCACCGCCGTGGACGATGACGACGCCGTTCCCCCAGAGCCCCTCCAGCGGCCCCTCCTCCTGGATCATCCCGGAAACCGAGTTGAGCAGGCCGCTGTCGGTGCGCCCGGTGGCGGTGATCGTCCGCTGGATGCGCTGCCGGGCGGGCTGGCCTCGGAACGGCGGGATGACCGCGGCGGTGGTGGTGGCGAGCTCGAAGTAGGAGCGCCCGAAGAGGCTGTCGGTGTCCTCGTAGCGCTGCGCGTCCACCAGCTGCTGGGTCTTGAGCTGGGTGAGCGCCTGGTCCAGCGCGCCTTCCGCCAGCCAGAAGGTCTGCTCGAGATCCCGCGAGGTGCGCGCGGATTGCAGATCGGTGAGGGTCCGCTGGAGCGACATCCCGCCCAACGCCAGCAGCACCAGGGATGTCACGTACGCGGAGAGGAGGAACGCGGCCCCGCGCTGATTACGGAGAGAGGTCTTCGTCATGCGTCTCCTTCGGCAGCCTGGCGACCCACCTCGCCGATATGAGAGATCGGCTCTGGGCCCGTAGCTTTGCGACCCCGGATTACTCCGGGTGTGCCGTTCTCGGGAGTCCAATGACACTTCAAGTATATCTGATCGTGTCACAGAAAATCCAGGCGGGGCTATCGATTGTTTCGTGGCGGATCCAGCAGCCGTTTCAGGTCCAATCGGTCATAACGCGTTTGAGCTGCTGGGGTCCTGCTGATCGCGTTGGCCACCCAGAGATCCGGCCACGCGAAGATGACGCTCTGGACGTTGGAATCTGGCGCCACAGCACCGGCCAGCGCGATGGCGCGCTCCACATCGAAGGCGCCCCGGGCGGCGTGGAGGCCGCGCGCTAAGCCGAGGTATCTCCGATCGTAGGCGGAGCTTCCGGCCGGGGATTCCAGTCCGTCGCGCCGGGGATCGCCGTTGGACGCGGTCTGCCGCTCCCGGATGGCCGGATCGACGGCGGGATCGGCCCGGAAGACCGCGTCGGCCATCGGTCGGGCGTACGGGACCTCGTGCTCCGCCGGATCGTTCGCCTCGAACCGGCGGACGCGCCGCGCGGTCGTCTCCAGCGCCAGCGCCCGGCGGGTGGCGGCGTCGGCGATGACGTAGTTGACCCCCACCGTGCGGTGCGCTTGTTCGATGGTGTCGGCGGCCTGATCAACCGTCGTCGCCTCCTCCAGGACCCGGCGCATCAGCAGCGCCATGGGCTCGCCGCGCCCGGTCGTCTCCACGGTCTTAGCACCGATCTGGCCGATGGAGATCCGGGCGTCATTGACCCCGGTCAGGACGCCGATGAACCCCGCCCAGCCAACGCTGACGAACGCGCGCTTGCCTGTCGGCCGGACCACAAAGACGGTCGCGTAGTCTTGCGCGCCGGCTTCAATGGCCCAGTCCAGATTGCGCAGGTGGATGAGCCGCCCGCCGGCGGTGGTGCCTCCCCACGCCGCGAGGTTGGCACAGGCGTACGTCCGCTCAGGGATCGCCTGGAAGCGCGCAAGCTCCCGTAGCGGGACCCCAGCACCCTCGGCAAGGCCCCGGAGCTCCGCTAGGTGGTCCGGGGCGACGAAGGACAACGCGCGCCGCCAGGTCGTGTCGAGCCACCAGTTGACCACCCACGCGCGGACCAGCGGCACCTTGAGGGCGCGGCGAAAATACCCCAGAACCCGGCGCAGGCAGCCGCGTACCTCGTCGCGCAACGCCGCGCCATGCTGCCGCCCCAGCGCGTTGGGTGCTCCGGAGAGCCGGACCACCCGGACGCGCCCATGCCGCTCGACCTGGGCCGCCTCCGCCGGGCTCGGCGCGAGCAGCACCAGCGGGCAGGCGGCGAACGCTAGCAGCCGCTGCCGGCCTCTAGGGCGCATGACCGCCAAGCGCATTGAGCAACTCGAGCAAAGCACCGACCATGTGCTCGCCGGCGTTCGGGCCGTTGAGGGCGAGCGATGCTTCGTACGTCCCGGAGTCATAGAGGGCTTGGGGCAGGCAGTAGCCGATGTAGTCGTTCGCGAACCCGACGATGAACGGCTGCCAGCCGCGCGCTCGCGCGGCCGCCTTCAGCCGCCCGCCGAGCTCCGCCGTGAGATCGCACGGCACCCCGAACCACACCACGCCGCCTAGCCGCACGGCCGAGACCGTGGCGTCGTCGTCCGCGAGCCGCCGTCCGAGCCAGCGTGGCAGTGTGAGCCACGAGCCGAAACGCACCTGTGCTGGCGGCAGCGCCATCTCTCGCTGAACCCCGGCACGCGTCGAGGGGATCGCCGGCTGCGCGCGCTGCATCAGCCGCAGTGCCTCATCGGCGAGTAACGCACCCAA
>CAYJWO010000031.1:0-7812 GCA_964373825.1 uncultured Planctomycetales bacterium | reverse complement strand
ACGCACGTCCCGGACAAGACGCACGGATGGTTCATCGGGTTTTGCCCGATCGACCGGCCGCGCGTCGCGATGGCCATCGTCGCGGAGTACGGCGGCTCGGGCGGCGACCTGCCCGCCGCGGTGGCGAAAGCCGTGTGCGAGTACGTGGCCCTCCCGGAGACGCTCTGATGCGCGCGCCCTCGTTCGCGCGCTGGGTGGACTGGGGGCTGCTCGGGGCCGCCTTCGTGCTGGTGCTCGCGAGCAGTGTGGCGATGGCCAGCACCTCGGCGACCCTCCGGGTGCCCTTGGCCACCCGGCATGCCTGGTGGATCGTCCTCGGCGTCCTGGCGTGCGCGGGAGCGTCAGCGACCGACTACCGGCGGTGGATCGACTGGGCCTGGGTGGTGTACGCCGGAAGCCTCCTCCTGCTCGCGTTGGTGCTGCTCGCGGGTACGATGCGGTTGGGCGCGACCCGGTGGCTCTCGCTCTTCGGCCTGAGCCTCCAGCCGTCCGAACCGGCCAAGTTCGCCCTCATCTGCGTCCTGGCCCGATGGTTCGCCGGCCAGCCCGCCCCGCTGCCTTCCCGAACGTTCTGGGGGTCGTGCGCTGCCGCCGCCCTGCCGGCCGCGCTCATCTTCCTCCAGCCGGATCTCGGGACCGCCACGGTGCTGGGGGCTGTCTGGCTTAGCATGGCGTGGCTGGCGGGTGCGTCCCGCCGGGATCTGCGCCGGCTCGGAGGTGCCGGGCTCGTGCTCCTGCCGGTCGGCTGGTTCCTGCTGAAAGACTACCAGCGCGATCGGCTGCTCGTCTTCCTCGATCCCCAGGTGGATCCGCTGGGAGCCGGGTACACCATCATCCAGTCCGCGATCGCCATCGGCTCGGGGGGGCTCTGGGGGCGCGGGTGGTTTGCGGGGACGCAGAATCAGCTCAGCTTCCTGCCCGAGCGGCACTCGGACTTCGTCTTCTCGGTCATCGGGGAGGAGTGGGGGTGGCTGGGATGCGTGGTGGTCATCGGCGCCTTCGGGGTGCTCGTCAGCCGAGCGCTGCGTCTCGCCGTCCAGGCGACGGATCCCCAGGGGCGGCTGCTCGCGGGCGGGATCGCCGTCTGGCTGGCCTACCAGGCGGTCGTGAACATGGGGATGGTGATGGGGCTGCTGCCGGTCGTCGGCATTCCGCTGCCGCTGATGAGCTACGGCGGCTCCTCGATGGTCACCCTGTGGGTCGCCCTCGGCCTCCTGCAAAGCGTCCATCGTCTGAGCACCCGGTAGTGGCCTAGTGGGTGAAGTGGCTGAGTGGCCCAGTGATCTGAGCGCACTAGGTCACTGGGCCACTTGGTCACTCGGGTACTTTTTCCGGAGGTGACTGGATGCCCTGGCACGTTGTGTGGTATAGTTCGTAAGGTAGGACGACAACTAGACGGCACGCGCCGCGTGAAAAGGGCAAACCCCGGGTAACCGGGGGACGCAAAGCTACGGATCCACGACCGATATCAGATATCAAGATCGATATCTGAGATCGGAGGGACAGCCGAGCTGCCAGCGGTCCGCATGAACAGGCGCCCTTGTCCTCGGGCGCCTGTCGTGTTTTGGGGGACGCATGCATCATCCAATCGCCTCGGACAACCCGATCGCCCAGCGCGTCATCGCGCGCCTGACCCGCACACAGGTGGACTACCTGGACAAGATCGGCAAGGACGCCCAGTTCTCCGCGGGCGTCAAGCTCTCCCGAACCGAGATCATCTCGGCGCTGGTCAACGTCCTGCGGCACCTGCGACTCACGGGCAACGGCGTGGAGTCTCCCGAGCAGTTTGAGCAGCGCGTGCTGCAGGCGATCGTGGACGGGGCCCCGAAGGGCCGCGGCAACGGCCGCACGGCCCACCCCCCGATCACCCCGGAGGCGTCATGACGACCGCCACGAAACCCACGATGGAGCACCTCCTGCGGTTGGTCGTGGAGCAAGGTGCCACGGACCTGCATCTCACCGCGAATCAGGCGCCGCACCTGCGGGTGGACGGGCGGCTGGTCGCGACGGATCACCCGCCGCTGACCGGTGACGAGGTCAAGGCCTTAGCCTATGGCCTGCTGTCGCCGGAGAAGATCGAGCGGTTCGAGCAGTGGCAGGAGCTGGATTTTGCGTTCTCCGTGGAAGGCCTCGCGCGCTTCCGCGCCAATCTCTTCATCCAGCAAGGGTACGTGGGCGTGGCCATCCGGATGCTGCCGTTTCGCGTCATGTCGTTTGAGGAGCTGGGGCTCCCGGTCGCGGTGATCACGGAGCTGTGCCAGCGGCCCAAGGGCTTGGTACTCGTGACGGGGGCGACCGGCTCCGGGAAGACCACGACGCTGGCCGCGATGGTGGACTACCTCAACACGCACTACCCGCACCACATCCTGACGATCGAAGATCCGATCGAGTACGTCCATGTCAGCAAGCGATCGATCATCGACCAGCGCGAGGTCGGGACGGACACCCAATCGTTCGCGCAGGGGCTCAAGCACGTCCTGCGCCAGGACCCCGACATCATCCTGATCGGCGAGATGCGGGACCTCGAGACGATCGAGATCGCGCTGACCTGCGCCGAGACGGGCCACCTGGTCCTCGCGACGCTGCACACCTCGGACGCGGTCCAGACCGTCAACCGGGTTGTCGATGTGTTCCCGTCGCACCAGCAGCAGCAGGTCCGGGTCCAGCTCTCGATGGAGCTCCTGGGGATCCTGTCGCAGCAGTTGATCCCGAAGGCGAACGGCCGGGGTCGGGTGCTGGCCTCGGAAGTGATGATTGCGACGCACGCGGTGCGGTCGCTCATCCGGGAGCAGAAGGTCCACCAGCTCTACTCGGTCATCCAGACCAGCCAGAAGGACGGCATGCGGACGATGAACCAGTCGCTCTACGAGCTGTACCTCAGTCGCGCCATCAGCCTGGAGGAGGCCCTGGCGCGCTCCACGGCCCCGGAGGATCTCAAGAAGTTGCTGCAGCGGTAACACGGACGGTGGCGAGCGATGATTCGGCGGATCACGAAGAAGCGCATCGGCGAACTGCTCGTGGAGCAGGGGACGATTACCGGCGAGCAGCTGGCGACAGCCTTGGCCGAGCAGCAGGCCCAAGGCGAGCTGCTCGGGCGGATCCTCGTCCGCCTCGGGCACGTGACGGAAGAGCAGGTCGCCCAGGTCTTGACCGCCCAGTACGGGTTCCCCTACCTGCCCTTGGACAATTACGAGATCGACCAGGAGCTGACGGCGGTCGTCTCCGAGGACGTGGCGCGGCAGTACTGCCTGCTGCCCGTGGATCGGATCGGCAATGCGCTGACGCTGGCCATGGCCGATCCCTCCAACGGGGAGGCCATTGCGCACGTGGAGCGGACGACGCACTGCATCGTGCAGGCGTTCGTCAGCACACCGTCCGCCATCCTCAAGGCGATCGACAAATACTACGGGCACCCGACGAACGGAGACGGCGCATGCCAAGCTTAAGGGATCGCATCGCGCACACGCTGGTCTCCCGCGGCTTGGTGACGGCCGAAGCACTAGACGCCGCCTTAGCGCAGCAGCGTGCTGCGGGCGGAAACCTCCAGCGCATCCTCGTCGAGCAGGGGACCGTGGGGGAAGGGGATCTTCTGGCGGCGCTGAGCGAGGGGTTGGGTATCCCGTTGTGCAGCCTGTCCCGCATGAAGATCGATCCCGCGTTGAAAGCGCTCATTCCTCGCGACGTCGCGGTGCAGTACCAGCTCGTGCCGGTCGCATGCCTGGGGCAAACCTTGACCGTCGCGATGGCGGAGCCGCTCAACGTCATCGCCGTGGATACGCTGACGACGCTCACTGGGCTGACGATCACCCCGCTGCTGGCCAGCCCTCGAGAGCTGCGGGAGACGATCGATCAGTACTACGGCACGGGGATGGAGGAGACCGTCCAGGAGTTCACGCGCCGCCGCGCGACCCTCTCCCAGATCGAGATCGTCGAGCAGGCCCCGGACGGCCGGTCGAATCCCGACCAGCTCCTCACCCAGAGCCAGGAGGCCCCGGTGGTGAAGTACACCGACGCGCTGCTGGCCAAGGCGGTCCGCATGAAGGCGTCGGACCTGTTCATCGAGCCGCGCGAGACGACCGTGCGGGTGCGGTTTCGGCTGGACGGCTTGCTGCAGGAGATCGACGCCCCCCCGCGGCAGCTGCACGCGGCGATCGTCTCGCGGATCAAGGTGATGTCCGAGCTCAACATCGCCGAGACGCGCCTGCCGCAGGACGGCCACTTCAGCCGTCGCATCGATGAGCGGCAGATCGATTTTCGCGTCTCCGTGCTTCCGTCGTCGTACGGGGGGAACGTGTGCATCCGCGTGCTCGACAAAGGGGCGGTGGAGCTCACGCTGGAGCTGCTGGGGTTCTCGCCGCGCGACCTCGAGTGCCTGCGGCAGTGCGCGGCCGCGCCCCACGGCATGCTGCTGACGACCGGCCCGACCGGCTCCGGGAAGACCACCACGCTCTACGCGCTCCTGAAGCTGGTCAACGCGCCGGGCCGCAACCTGGTGACGGTGGAGGACCCGGTGGAGTACGAGCTGGAGGGCATCAACCAGGTCAACGTCAAGGCGGCCATCGGACTGACGTTCGCCCGCGCGCTGCGCGCGATGCTGCGGCAGGACCCGGATGTCATCATGGTCGGGGAAATCCGCGACCAGGAGACGGCGGACATGGCGATCAAGGCGGCCCTGACCGGCCACCTCGTCCTCAGCACGCTGCACACCAACAGCGCCGCCGGCTCCGTGGTGCGGCTCACCAACATGGGGGTCGAGCCGTTCCTCCTGACCTCGTGCCTGCGAGCGGTGATCGGCCAGCGTCTGGTGCGTAAGGTCTGCCCGCGATGCGCTCAGCCATACCACCCAGCACCCGGCGTGGCCCAGCGGCTCGGGTTGCTCGACGCGCAGGGAGTTCCCCTGGAGCTCGTCCGGGGGGCCGGCTGCCGGATGTGCCGCAAGACGGGGTATGCTGGCCGCGAGGTGATCGCGGAGGTCTTGGTGATGACCCCGGAGATCCGGCGTCTGCTCGCTGCGCACGCGCCCGAGCAGGAGGTGGAGCGCGCCGCGGTCCAGCAGGGCATGCAGACGCTGCGGCAGGTGGGCCTGGCGAAGGCCGCCGCCCGGATCACGACGCTGGAGGAGGTGTTTCGGACGACGGTCGGCGAGGTGGTCGACGGATGAGCGGACCGGCGAAGGGCGCCACGCACCCCGCGACGTTCGGCTTCAAGCGCCGGCTGAGCGAGCTCCTGATCGCCCAGGGGCTCCTGCCGCGCGAGCAGGCCGAAGCGCTGATGGCCGAGGCGGCGCGGGAGGGCAAGCGGTTCGTGCGCCTGCTCGTCGAGCGTCATCTCGTCTCCGAGACAAAGCTCACGGAGCTCCTCTCGCAGGAGCTGGGGCTGCCGATGCTGTCGCTGGCCAACTACCGGTTCGACGCGTCGCTCGTCCGCCTCCTCCCGGAGCGGGTGGCCCGCCAGTACCACGTCGTCCCGTTGTCGAAGTTCGGCGAGCGGCTCGTCGTGGCGATGGCGGATCCGCTGGATCTGCTGGCGATCGATGACCTCAAGACCATGGCGCAGACGGCGATCGACCCGGTGCTCGCGCCTGAAGGCGAGATCCTCCGGGCCATCGAACAGCTGTACGCGAACAACGCCGTCGCCCAGCTGATGGATCTCACCCCCGCTGGCAACGGCGACGAGGAGACGCTGGCGTCGGCCGTCGCCGTGCTCCTCAATGACACCGAGCAGGAAGCCCCGGTCGTGCGCGTCATCAATCTCCTCGTCAAGGAGGCGGTGCGCCGGCACGCGTCGGACATCCATATCGAGCCCCAGGCGAGCGGCCTGCGCGTGCGGTTCCGGATCGATGGGCACCTCCTCGAAGTCTACCGGCTGCCGGCGGCGGTGCAGAGTCCGCTCTTGACGCGCCTGAAGATCATGTCGGGGCTGGACATCACGGAGTGGCGGCTGCCGCAAGACGGCCGGTTCAAGGCCCGGCTCGGGGACCACGAAGTGGATTTCCGGGTCTCCATCCTGCCGATCAGCCACGGCGGCAAGGTGGTCCTGCGCTTGCTCGACAAAGCCAACCTCGCCCTCGGGCTGGAGCACCTCGGGTTCCTGCCGGATTCCATCGCCCCCTTCGAAGAGGCGGTGAAGCGGCCGTTCGGGATGATCCTGGTCACCGGGCCGACGGGCTCGGGCAAATCGACGACGCTCTACTCGGTGCTGCAGCAGCTCAACCATCCGACGAAGAACCTGGTCACGATTGAAGACCCGGTCGAGTACCAGATCGAGGGGATCACGCAAGTCCAGGCTCATCCGGAGGTCGGGCTGACATTCGCCGCGGGCCTGCGCTCCATCCTCCGCCAGAACCCCGACGTCGTGATGATCGGCGAGATCCGGGACTTCGAGACGGCGGACATCGCCATGAAGTCCAGCCTGACCGGCCACCTCGTCCTCTCCACGCTCCACACGAACGACGCGGCGTCGGCGGTGACCCGCCTCATCGACATGGGCGTGGAGCCGTTCCTCGTGGCGTCGAGTGTGAGCGTCATGGAAGCCCAGCGGCTCGTGCGGAAGCTCTGCGAGAAGTGCCGCCAGCCCGTGGAGCCGCCCCCCGCGATCCTCGCGGAGCTCGGATCCGCGGCCCCGTCCACCCCGGCGTTCTACGAGCCCAAGGGCTGCCGGCTGTGCCGCACGACCGGCTTCCACGGCCGGGTGGCCATCGTCGAGGTGATCCCGGTGGATGAGCGGGTCCGGGAGCTCATCGTCTCGAACGCCGCCTCATGGCAGATCCGCGACTACGCGGTGAAGGAGCGGGGGATCATCCCGATCCGGCAGGACGGGTTGCGCAAAGCGGCGATGGGGCTGACGACGTTGGAGGAAGTCACCGCCGTGACCAGCAGCGACTAAAGGAGACGCCGATGACGACGTACGCCTACGTGGTGAAGGACAAGGGGGGCAAGACGCACAGCGGGACGATGGACACCGACTCCCGCAACGCCCTCCTCGAGCAGCTCTGGAAGCAAGAGCTCGTCGTCCTGTCGATCGAGGAGCGGCACAGCACCAAGCCGGCGTTCCTCGGCGGCGCGGGACGCGTCACGTCGGACGCTCTGGTGGTCTTCTCCCGTCAGCTGGCGACGATGGTGGAAAGCGGGATCCCCATCGTGTCCGCGCTCGACATCCTGGCGGAGCAGACGGAGGACCGAGCACTCCAGCACACGCTGCGCCGGATCCAGCAGGACGTGGAGGCGGGCTCCAGCCTGTCCGAAGGCCTCGGCCGGCACCCGAAGATCTTTTCCGCGTTCTTCACGAACATGGTCAGGGCCGGCGAGTCCTCGGGCCGGCTCGATGAGATGTTGGACCGGCTGGCCGCCTACATCGAGAAGACGACGTCGCTCCAGCGCAAGGTCCGCGCCAGCCTGTTCTACCCGGCGTTCGTGTCCGTCCTGGCGTTTTCGATCACGGCGTTCCTGGTCATCGTGATCGTCCCGCAGTTCAAGGAGATCTTCAAGGCGCTGGGGGGCACCCTGCCGCTGCCGACGCTGATCCTCCTCGCCATCAGCGACTTGGCCCGGCGGTACCTGGTCGCGGAGCTCCTCGCGATGATAGCCGGCATCGCCGCGTTCCGGCTGTACCTTGGCACGTCGGCCGGCCGCTTGTGGTTCGACCAGCTGTGCCTGCGCGTGCCGGTGGTGGGGAAGCTGCTGCAGAAAGTCGCCATCGCCCGGTTCTCCCGCACGCTGGCGACCCTGGTCAAGTCCGGCGTGCCCATCCTTGGTGCGATGGAGATCGTGGCCAAGACCTCCGGGAACATGGTGATCGAGCGCGCGGTGATGT
>CAYJWO010000030.1:0-7966 GCA_964373825.1 uncultured Planctomycetales bacterium | reverse complement strand
CGTCGGTATTATACTGGCCGCCCGCACCAGTGTCCAGCCGCGCCACATCTCGTGTCGGCCGGACTAGGGTGCTGTTCACCTGTGGCGGGTCCTGCCGCCGCGCCATCCCACCACCTGTCGTAGGCCCGGTGGGCCGTGCGCAGGGCGCACCGCCGCCACCGGCGGCGTCGACAGGTGGTGGGACCACCCCGCCCGTCCTCGCCGTCCGCCAACGAACTGTGGCGGATCGTCGGCTCCGGGCGGGCGGGAGCCCACGAGTTGCGTCGAGCCGCACTCACGCAGTACCCAAAGCTCATGCGGCTGTGGTATTCTAGGGCCTCCTGCCAGGAGCCGTCATGACGAGTGCCCGCGTGATTATCGCCGACAGCGAACGCAGCGCCGACCTGTATTACGCCAGCCACTTCCTAGCCCCCGATCCCTTCGTGCTGATCGAGGCGGATCATCGTCGCACGCTGGTCATGAGCGACCTTGAGATCGACCGGGCCAAGACCCAGTCCAGTGTGGACGAGGTGCTCTCACTTACCAGCCTCTCCACGCGGCTCAAGGCGAACGGCCGCAAGGAGCCCGGCCTCGTGGACATCCTCGACGCCGTCCTCTCCGAGCGCTCGGTGCGGCAGCTCCAGGTGCCGTCCACCTTCAGCTTGAGCTATGCGGACGCGCTGCGCCAGCGCGGCTACGAGGTCCACCCAGCCGCCGACCCGTTCTACCCGGAGCGGATGGTCAAGTCCGAGGAGGAGATCGCGCACATCACCGCGACGCTGCGCGCCACCGAGGACGCGCTGGCCACGGCGATCGAGCTCATCCGCAACGCGCAGGTGCGCGACGACAGTGTCCTGTGGATCGGCGGCAAACCGCTGACCGCGGAGCTGGTGCGCAAGACCATGCACTTGACACTCATGGAGCGCGACTGCGTGGGCCAGCACACGATCATCGCCTGCGGGGTCCAGGCGGTGGACCCGCACAACGAAGGCTCCGGTCCCCTCCGCGCGAACGAGCCGATCGTCATCGACGTGTTTCCCCAGCACGCGACGACCCGCTACTTCGCGGACCTCACGCGCACCGTCGTCAAGGGCCGAGCCTCGGACACGGTGCGGCGGATGTTCGAGGCGGTCAAAGCCGGGCAGGCAATCGCCTACCGGATGATCCACGACGGCGTGGACGGCTCGGCGATTCACCAGGCGATCCTGGAGTCGTTCACCCGGCAGGGGTTTTGCACCGGCGAGCAGGACGGCCGCATGCAGGGGTTCTTCCACGGCACCGGCCACGGCGTCGGGCTGGAGATCCACGAACCGCCGCGCATCAGCCCGCGGCCCGACACGCTGCGCTCCGGGATGGTGGTGACCGTCGAGCCGGGCCTCTACTACCTTGACGCCGGCGGCATGCGCCTCGAGGATATGGTCGTCGTGACAGCCGACGGCTGCCGTCTCCTGACGCAACTCCCGAAAGTCCTTGAGGTGTGATGGACGTCGATGATTCATGTCGTCCGCGATCGCGCGAGCTCAATAGAACTCCACGACATGCTCGAAGCGCTCCAGACGTACGTGAAGGTAGCCGTTGACGTTCGACGTCAGGTGCTTGCCGGTGGGGGCGAGATGCACGCGGACTGTGAAGCGGTTCTCCTGGAAGACGGAAGCGCCCAAGAGGACATTTGGGGCGCGGACTGGTTTCCCGAGAACCAGACGGTGCGCTGCCAGTCGCTCATCAACATTCGACCATCCCAGGGAAACACCTCCCTGCTCATCACCGATGCGCGACGGCGCGAAACGGTAGAGCGTATTGTTCGGGAGCGACTCAGGACTCAATGATCGCCGCTCGCATTCGGGATCGATTCCTTCGCGATCCGCTGCCCGTCCGTCTGGGTGGTCTCGCGGCAGATTTATTCCGGGCGGCCGGTTGTGCCGAGGGCGCGGGGAATCGAGACGCGCTCCTCAGCGTACTCGAGGAGGGGAAGTGGTTTGCCGAATGGGCAGCACCCGATGCCCCTGCAGATGTCCAGGCGGTCCTCGCCGAACTCCAGGTGCGCTTAGCCGTTTGGGAGCGACGGTGCCGAAGTCATTGTCCAATCCCCGACATGCCTGAGGAAGCCAGGGCGTGGTCCGATCGACTGTTGGCGCTGTCAACCTCCAGATGATTCAAGTCGCTGCGGCAAAGACGCTGACCCCGGAGCCGATCGTGCGGCTGGAGAACTACTTCCAGCAGCCGTACAACCTCGCCGTGGCGACCGCGCGCACGTGCTACTCCTCCCGCGTCATCGGGACGGCTGACGTCGACAAGGACGAGCCCAGCCGGCTGCAGCGCGATCGCATCGCCGAGAGCATCTACAAGGCCGGCCACCACACGACGATCCAGCACCCGACGTTCCAATTCGTCCTCGAGCAGGTGTCCCGCCAGTGCATTTGGTCCTTCCTCCACTCTCATCCGTTTTACAATTCGGAGCAAGTTAGCCAACGTTTTGTGGAGGTGAAGCCCGGCCACGTCACCGTCCCGCCGCTCGAGGAGCCGGCGCGCGCGATCTACCTGCGCACCGTCGAAGAGCAGATGGCCGCCTACCACCGGCTGATCGAGCTCGTGGAGCCGACGGTCGTGCGCGAGTACCGGCGGCTGTTTCCCGCGCGCGACTTGGCGGAGAAGCGCTGGGCGAGTGCGGTTCAGAAGCGGTGCCAGGAGGTGGCCCGGTACGTCCTGCCGGTGGCGACGCACGCCCACCTCTACCACACAATCAGCGGGGTCACGCTGCACCGCTACTGGCGGCTCTGCGAGCAGTTCGACACGCCGCTCGAGCAGCGCCTCGTCGTCCAGCGCATGGTCGAGGAGGTGGCGAAGATCGACCCCCAGTTCATGCTGCTCGCCGAAGAGCCCATTCCGCTCGAGGAGACCATCGAGTATCAGGCGTTCGAGCGCTTCCATGGCCGCGCTCGGAATGGAGCCACGAAGGGGTTCCTCGACGAGTTCGACGCGACGCTTGAGGGTGCGACGTCGAAGCTGATTGATTGCACCGCGCGCGCCGAAGCGACGATGGCGCAGGCGGTGCGCTCCGTGCTGGGGCTGGCCCGCACACAGCTCTCCGACGCCCAAGCCATCGGGCTCGTCCTGGACCCGGTACAGAACCGCTACCTGGCCGAGCCGCTGACGCTGACGACGGTCAGCAAGCTCTCGCGGGCGATGGTCCACCCGCACTTCACCTTCCGTAAGAAGCTTTCCCACACCGCCGACTCGCAGGACCAGCGCCACCGCATGGTGCCCGGCTCCCGCCCGATCCTCGCGTGCCAATTCGTAAGCGACCGGCCGGACTACATCGTCCCGGTAGTCGTGGCGGCCGCCCCGGAGGCCGAGGGGTGCTACCGTGAGACGATGGCGTACATCTGGACCGCCATCGACCAGCTCCTCAACCTCGGCGTGTCGGAGGAGTTTGCGCTGTACCTGCTGCCCAACGCGTTTCCGATTCGGTTCGAGGAGTCCGGCGACCTGCTCCACTTCCATCACAAATGGGTGCAGCGGCTCTGCTACACGGCGCAGGAAGAGATCTGGAACGCCTCGCGGGACGAGGTGCTTCAGGTGCGGCAGCGGTTTCCGGAGATCGGCCGCTACCTTCACGCGCCTTGCTGGCCGCGGATGCTGGCCGGGCAGAAGCCCTACTGTCCTGAGGGTGATCGCTTCTGCGGCGTCGCGGTGTGGCGGATACCCGTGGACCAGTACGCGCGGCTGATGTAAATGCGAAAGGCGTTCACTGGTTCACTGGTTCATCGGTTCACTGGTTCGAGAGAACTAGTGAACCAGTGAACGGCGTTGTGGAGCGGTGATGGGGCAAGTGAGCACGAGCACAGTAGAATTTACAAGTGATGCCTTCACCATTCGGGGGTTTCTCGCTCGCCCGCCACCGGCGGCAGCCGCTCCGGCGGTGGTGGTCATCCAGGAGTGGTGGGGGGTCAACGATCACATCAAGGACATCGCCCAGCGGTTCGCCCGCGAGGGCTACGTGGCTTTCGCTCCCGACTTGTACTCGCGGTTGGGATACCAAGTGACCAAGGACGCGACGGAGGCCGCCAACCTGATGGCCGCACTCTCCTCGCAGGCAGCGCTCCGAGACCTCAACGCCGCCGTGCAGTGCCTCACACAGCAGCCAGGGGTCGACAATCGGCGCGTCGGCGTCGTCGGGTTCTGCATGGGCGGGACGTTCGCGCTGACGATGGCGACGCACAATTCAGACATCAAGGCGGCCGTCTCGTTCTATGGCAAGGTGCCGCCCGTGGAGACGTTTCGCTACCAGTTGTGCCCGCTCCTGTACCACTATGCGGCCAAGGACGGCTGGGTGACCAGCCAGGAGCCCGCGCGCGTCCAGGAGGGGCTCACGAAGTACGGCAAGCCGGGTGTCGTGCACACCTATCCCCAGGCGGACCACGCGTTCTTCAACGACACGCGGCCGGACGTCTACCGCGCCGACGACGCGCGCCTGGCGTGGGAGCGAACGCTGGCATTCCTCCGGCAGCATCTCCGGTGAGCTGGTGATGGACCCCCAAGCCAAGAAGACGGCGCTGCGCAAGATTCCGCACGGCGTGTTCATCGTCGGCGTCAAGCAGGACGCCCACCTCAACGCGTTCACCGGCACGTGGCTGACCCAGGTATCGTTCACGCCGCCGCGGGTGGCGTTGGGCGTGAAGAAGGATTCGCTCTCCTTCGCGATGGTGGAGGCGGGGCGGGTGTTCTCCGTCAACGTCCTCGGCAAGGACCAGAAGGCGATCGCGGAGCACTTTGTGAAGCCCGCCAAGGTCGTCGGGGAGAAGCTCAACGGCGTCCGCTACCGGACGGGAACGACCGGAGCGCCCATCCTGGAGGAGGCGATCGCATACTTCGAGTGCGAGGTGCGCGAGATCGCCAACGCGGCGGGTGACCACGCCGTGATCATCGGCGAAGTGGTGGATGCCGGGGTCCGCCGCGATGAACCGGCCCTCACCCTCATGGACACCGGGTGGCAGTATGGCGGCTGACGGCTGGGGGTTGAGGGTTGGGGGCTCGGGGCAATTGCCCACAGCCCACAGCCCACAGCCCACAGCCTCGTCGAGTGGGTGGTGTCTCCTCGGATTCATCGTGTCGCTCTTCACCATGGTCCCGGTTGCGGACGCGGATCTCGTGCGGGGCATCATGCGCGTGGTCGGCGGAGTGCTCGTGGTCCCGCAGTCCATCCTGGCCGGCACGTTCGGCGGGCCGCCCATCGTCGGCACGATCAGCGGGGTACTCCTTGGCGTGGTGCAGGGAGTGAGCATGGTGACGATGGGCACCCTCGAGGTCGCCGTGTCGGCGATCCCGTTGGCGTGGAAAGCGGTGCCGCTCATCCCCATCTTCTTCTGAGATGAGGACACGGTTGGCCATCATCGGGGCGCTGGTTGTCCTGCTGTTGGGCGGGTCCGCCGCGGCCGGCGCGCCAGAGGAGGGGCGCGAGCCGAGCCTCTTGGTCGGCTTCGGCAAGGTGGTCGGCGGCCTGTTCTTCGAGCTGCCCAAGACGGTCATCCAGACGGCGCTGGACGGCCCGCGGGGCGCCGAGGTGCCGATGGGCCTCTTCGCGGGCGCGGTGCGGGCGGCCCGGGTCACGGCCGACGGATTTCGAGAAATGCACGAGGCGTTCGACCCATGGGGCATGAAGCGGCAGGACCGCCGGCGCACGCCAAGCGGCTGGCGCCTCCCATGAGCCTTGCGGTCGTGCTGGAGCGCGGCCGGACGTACGCCGGCTTCACCAAGCTGGAGCACACCGTCTTTTCGCTCCCGGTCATCTTCGCAGGGACGCTGCTGCACGCGCACCGCTGGCCGTCGGTCGAGCGAATGGGATGGATCGTGCTGGCGGCCTTGGGCGCTCGCGTCGTGGCGATGGGCCTCAACCGGCTGATCGATGTACAGCTCGATGCGCGCAATCCGCGCACGCGGGCGCGCGAGCTGCCGCGAGGCGCCATGCGTCGCCGCGAGGCGTGGATGATCGTCATCGTCGCTGGGCTCCTCTACCTTGTCGCCGCGGCGTCGCTCGCGCCCGTCTGCGTACGGCTCGCCTCGATCCCGGTGGCCCTGTTCGTGCTCTACCCGTACCTGAAGCGCTGGACGGCGTTCGCCCATCTCGGCCTGGGGCTGGCCTGGTCGATGGCGCCGCTGGGCGGGTGGCTGGCGGCCGCGCAGACGCTCCAGGGAGTGGGGGAGGTCGGGTGGCTCTGGTTCTTCTCGCTGCTGTGGGTGGCTGGGTTCGACATCATCTACGCCACGATGGACGAAGCGTTTGATCGGGAGGCGGGGCTGCACTCGCTGCCGGCCCGCCTGGGGCGTCGGCCGGCGCTGCGGGTGGCCGCCGGGCTGCACGCGGCGGCGTTCGTCGCCCTGGTGATCCTGTGGCGAACCCAGCTGTCGGGACACCTCGCCGGGTGGTGGCTCGCGGGCCTCGCCATGCTGCTGGTGTGGCAGCATGCGGTGGCCGAGCGGCGGCCGGCGTTCGCGTTCTTTCAGCTCAATGCGATCGCCGGGTTCGTCGTGCTCGGCATGGTCGCCGTCGGGGTCGCGGGGTGAGCGCCTGATGCGCACGCTGATCGGTATCACAGGGGCGTCGGGGGCGTGCTTCGGCGTTGACTTCGTCCGGCGCTGCCCCGACGAGAAATTCCTGATCCTGACGAAATGGGCCCGGTACGTTTTGAAAGAGGAAACCGGGTTAACGGAGCACCACCTGGCGGAGCACGTCAAGCGCACGTTCGCCGACGAGGATCTCTCGGCCCCCTTCGCATCCGGTTCCACCACGTTCGACGCCATGGTGATCGTGCCGTGCTCGGCGTCCACGATGTGCAAGATCGCCGGCGGGATCGCCGACACGCTCCTGACGCGGGCGGCGTCGGTGGCGCTCAAGGAGCATCGCCGGCTGATCGTTGCGTTGCGCGAGACCCCGCTCTCGACGATTCACCTGGAGCAGGCCGCCCGGCTCTCCCAGGCGGGTGCGATCGTGGCTCCCATCAGCCCGCCGTTCTACCACCGCCCCGCCTCGCTCGAGGAGATGGTGTCGCAATGCAACGACAAGCTCCTCGGCCTCCTGGGCGTATCCACCCAGCTCGCGTGGAAGCCCGACGCTCTTGAGTAGCCCGTTCAGCTCATCCCGCGCATGAGCGATCTCCGGTCGTTTCTCTCGCTGCTGGAACGGGAGAGCCAGCTCGCACGGGTGCGGATGGAAGTGGACCCGGAGCTGGAGATCACCGCCATTGCCACCCGCGTCGTCAAGGAGCGCGGGCCGGCCCTTCTCTTTGAGCGCGTCAAGGGCTCCGCCATTCCGCTCGCCATCAACCTCCTCGGGACCGAGCGGCGCATCGAGCTCGCCCTCGGCCGCCACCCGCAGCAGGTCGGCGACGAGCTGCGGCGGCTCATGGAGGCGGCGATGCCGCCGCGTCCGAAGCGCCTGTTGGAGGAGTGGCGCACGCTGGGCCGGGTCCTTGCCATGCCGCCCCGCCGCGTCCGGCGGGCCGCCTGCCAGGAAGTGTGCGAACCGCCGGACCTCACGCGGCTGCCGCTGATGAAGTGCTGGCCCCAGGATGCCGGCCGGTTCATCACCTGCGGCATGGTGCTCACGCACGATCCCGACACCGACGCCCGCAACCTCGGCCTCTACCGGATGCAGCTCATGGACGCCGACCGCGTCCTGATGCACTGGCAGATTCAGAAAGGCGGCGGTTTCCACTACTGGAAGGCCGAGCGCCAGGGCAAGGCGCTGGCGGTCTCGATCATCATCGGAGGCGATCCCATCCTCTATCTGGCCTCCGTCGCCCCGCTGCCCGAAGGCATCGACGAGCTGGCGTTCGCGGGGTTCCTGCGCGGCCGGCCCGTCCCCCTCGTCCGGGGTGCGACCGGGCTGACCGCGGCTCCCGCCGACGCCGAGATCGTGCTCGAGGGCGTGGTCCCGCCGGACGAACGGCTGCCGGAGGGCCCGTTCGGCGACCACTTCGGCCACTACTCG
>CAYJWO010000029.1:7673-7966 GCA_964373825.1 uncultured Planctomycetales bacterium | reverse complement strand
CCGTCAGGAGCGTCCCGGCCTCGACGGCCTGGTCGGGGAGGGGGGTGAGGGTGGGAGGACGGTTGAGGTCCATGACCTTCGTGTAGATGTCCCAATGCGTATTGCGGTTATCCATCCATACGGCGCGCTCGCCGAAGACGGCGGGTGCCGCTTGCGCGCTGCCCTGCGTGCTGACGGCGAATTCCGCCGAGGTGAGCAGGTCGTAGCCGAAAAGGTCCGGGTTGGCGCTGCCGCCGTTGCGGTAATCCTCCCACACGATCAAGTGGCCGTCGATGACGCCTTCCTGCTGTGTG
>CAYJWO010000029.1:3990-7573 GCA_964373825.1 uncultured Planctomycetales bacterium | reverse complement strand
CTGCCGTTCGTCGTGATCCGCCGCTCGGTGTCGGTCGCGAGGTCAAAGAGGTAGACCTCAAAATTCCCATGGCGGCCGTCCTCCCAGATGATGCGCGAGCCGTCAATCTCCGGCTCCCACTGTGTGCTGCCGTTCGTCGTGATCCGCCGCTCGGTGTCGGTCGCGAGGTCAAAGAGGTAGATGTCAAAGTGGCTGTTTCGGTCGTCGTCCCAGACAAACCGGTCGCCGTCAATCGCGGCGAACGCCTGGTCGCGCGTATTCGTCGTGATCCGCCGCTCGGTGTCGGTCGCGAGGTCGTAGAGGTAGATGTCTAGGTGGCCGTTGCGGTTGTCGTCCCAAACGATGCGGTTGCCGGAGATGTCCGGGCGGCGCTGCGCACCCGCCTGCGTCGTGATCCGCCGCTCGGTGTCGGTCGCAAGGTCAAAGAGGTAGATCTCCGCGTTCCCGTGGCGGTCGTCCTCCCAGACGATGCGGTTGCCGGAGATGGCGGGATAGAGCTGGTTACCCGAACTCGTCGTGATCCGCCGCTCGGTGTCGGTCGCGAGGTCAAAGAGGTAGATGTCCCAGTGGCCGTTGCGATCGTCGTGCCAGACGATCCGGCTGCCGTCCACGTCAGGATACCGCTGGTGGGCGGGGTTGGTGGTGAGGCGCGTCGGCTCATTTAGCTCCAGCGAGATCTCGACGACATCCTGGAACACCAAGCCGGCGGCCCCCGTCGCGGCCAGCCGCAGCCAGTAGCTGCCGTCTGATAGTCCGGCGACGTCCCAACTGCCCAGCGTGCCGCCGACGACTGGCGACGTGATCGGGCTCCCGATGGGAATCCACGCGCCGGGACCGCCCCGCGGCTTGTAGGACAGCGCGTACTGCGCGAATCCCGGTCCCGAGGCGGTGCCCGTCACCGCCACGGTGCCGACCGACTGGCTCACGCCCACCCCCGATGGGGGAGTCGTGATGTCGGACGTCAAGACGTCGCTCACCGTTACCGCCCGCGCGGCGTTGATGCGGCCGGCACCCGACACGGCATCGAAACCCGCCTCGAGGATGTCGTCGGCGGTCGCGCGCAGGACGTGGCGGACCTCCTCGTTGGTCAGTGAGGGGTGGCTGGCGACAATGAGGGCCGACAGTCCCGAGACGTGCGGGGCCGCCATCGACGTGCCCGCCTGCCGCAGGTACTCGGTCCCCACGATTAATCCACTGCACATGGACGCCGCGCACACGGACGACTTGAGCGACAGGATGCTGCGAAACGGCTGGTAGGATGGCGGGCCACTCGTCGTGCCGCTGCCCGTGCCGGCCACGTCCACGAGGAGCCCGGTATTGGTGAAGTAGGCGGCGGTATCCACTTGGGTCGTCGCCGACACGACGACCGGCTTGTGGTCGGTCATGTTCTGCGGGCTATAGCTGGAGACGCCGTCGCTACTGTTGCCGGCGGCGAACACGACAACCGCCCCGAGCCCGTGCGCGGTTCGTACCGCGTCTTCCAAGACCGGGTCACGCGGACACGGAAAGCTGCATCCCCAACTGTTGTTGATGACATCCGCCCCGTTCTGGGCGGCGTAGACCAAGGCCGCCGCCAGACCGGAGCTACTGCCGCTGCCGCCGTCGTCCAGCCCCTTGACCGGCATGATCTGTGCTCGCGGGGCGACGCCGATGACGCCGATGGCGTTATCGCCGACCGCCGCGATCGTGCCGGCCACGTGCGTCCCGTGGCCGTGGCCGTCGAACGGGTTGTTGTCGTTGCCCGTGAAGTCCCAGCCGTGGATGTCATCCACGAAGCCATTGCCGTCGTCGTCGAGGCCGTTGCCGGCGACTTCCGTCGGATGCGTCCAGACATTGGCGGCGATGTCCGGATGCGACGGATCGAGGCCGGTATCCACCACCGCGACGACGGTGCCCGCCCCCTGGGTCGTGTCCCACGCCGTCCCCGCCTGAATCAGCTTCAGCGCCCACAGGTCGTCATAGGGCTGGCCCCACGAGCCGCTGGAGCTGTAGTACGGGTCATTCGGGGCGAACTGGACGTGGTGCTCGTAATCGGGCTGGGCGTACAGGACGTGGGGGTCGGCCTCGAACCGCCGGCAGAGCGCAGGAATGTCGGCGTCGGCATGGACCTCCATCGTGTAGATCTGGGCCAGTTGCCGCTCCCACGCCTCCGAACGAAAGAGCGGCGTGACGCGCTGCACGCCGCCTTCGTCGTGGAGCCGATCGAGGCTATCCGAATGGTCCGTCGTCGCGTCCCGGAAGGACCGGCGCATGGCGAAGAGGCAGTGCGCGCACGCTGTCACCGAGTCACGGTAGCGTACGATGAGCCGTCCCGGCCGGTGCGATCCAGGACGCTCAGCCGACGCTGCGTGGCGGCTCTGGGAGATTGGCGCGTCGCCTGGCTCAGCGGAGAGCGCAGACCCGGGAGACGCGACCAGCAGCATCGCAATGAGGCTCAAGCAGTTCCGACACATCAAGATGTGTATTGTATAACACTTGCTGAACGCATGGCTACTGGTGATCTCGGAGAGACTGCATGGCCGCCGGGTCGTCGGTGAAGATCGCGTCCACCCCCCAGGAGGCGAAGGTGGCGGCCTCGCGCGGAGTGTTGACGGTGTACGCCCATACGCGCAGCCCCTGCCCCGTCGCTCGGCGCACCGTCGCTTCATCGAGGTAGCCGCGGGACAGGCTCACGTGCCGAACCCCCGCCTCGCGGCACAGCGCGTCGAATGTCGAAGGCAACGCGGTGAAGATGAGCGAACGCGCGACCGATGGGAGGAGGCGGCCGATCGCGGCCAGCTCCGCCTGGAGGAAGGACGTCACGTGGACCGTGGACTCAAGCCTCCGCTGGCGGATGAACGCCGCGAGCCGATCGCCGATCCCGTCCGCCTTCACATCCAGCACGAGCGGGCAGCGGCCGCCCACGCGATCCGCCACCTGCTCGAGCGTCGGGATGCGCTCGCCTCGGCCGAGGTCAATCGTCTGAAGCTCCGCCAGGGTCAGCTCGCGCACGTAGCGCCAGCCGCTGGGCGCGCGGATGAGGTCATCGTGCCGCGCGACCAAGTGGCCGTCCCGCGTCGCGAGCACGTCGGTTTCGATCGCGTCCACGCCGATGGCGATCGCCCGGTCAAACGCGGCCAGCGTGTTCTCCGGGCACTCGGCGCTCGCCCCCCGGTGAGCGATGATCTTCATTCGGCGAATCGTTCGGCGAAGAACGCGCGCATCGCTTCCCACGACTGGCGATCCGCTTCGGCGTCGTAGGCGACGCCGGAGGCGGGGTCGCTGCCGGCGTCCGGCACCGTGAAGCTATGCACCGCCCCGGGGTACTCGATCACTCGATAGTGGATGCCGGCCTGCCGCATCTCCTCGTGGAACGCCGCGAGCTGCGTCTTGCCGACGAACAGATCGTTCTGCCCGTGGAGGACGAGCACATGCCCCTTGATCTGCTGTGCGTCTGCGGGATGCGGGGTGTCGAGTCCGCCGTGGAAGCTCACGACCCCGTCCAGGTCTTCCCCGGCGCGCGCTAGCTCCAGCACGGTTGTCCCGCCGAAGCAGTAGCCGATCGCCCCGAGCCGCTGCGCGTCCGCGAGCGGGTGGGCTCGCA
>CAYJWO010000029.1:0-3890 GCA_964373825.1 uncultured Planctomycetales bacterium | reverse complement strand
GTAGCGCAGCGGGTTTTTCCGGTAGTAGTCTTGGTGGTAGTCCTCCGCGGGGTAGAACGTCGAGGCGGGGACGATCTCGGTGACGATCGGTTGGTCGAACTTCCCGGAGCGCTCGAGCTGCGCTTTGGACTCGAGCGCCAGCCGCTGTTGCTCGTCGGTGTGGTAGAAGATTGCCGTACGGTACTGCGATCCCTGGTCCGCGAACTGCCGGTTGCGCGCCGTCGGGTCGATGTTGCGCCAGAACACCTTGAGCAGCTGCTCGTAGCCGACCTTCCCCGGGTCGTACGTCACCTGCACCGCTTCGGCGTACCCCGTCGCTCCGGAGGACACCTCGTCGTAGGTGGGGGTGGGGGTGGTGCCGCCAGTGTAGCCGACCGTGGTGTCCAGCACGCCGACGAGCTGATCGAACGGCCCCTCCATGCACCAGAAGCAGCCCCCCGCGAACGTGGCTTGTGCGGTCTCGGCCATTGGACTCTCCACTGAGCGCGCCGCCTCCTCCGCCCGACTGACCCCGCTCCCACCGGCGGGAAGCCAACCGAGTACGGCACAGGCGACGACCAACCGTCCCAACCGCTTCACCATCTGGACCCAACCGTATCTTACCATCGCATGCTAGAATACGACAGCGATGCCCGCCGACGACCGCACGCCCCGCTGGGAGCTCGTGGCACTTGCACTCCTCGCTGTGATCCTCCTGGTTCGCTACTCGGTGAACTTCCTCCTCGATCCGCCCTTCTTCATGGATTTCGAGGTGTACCGTGCGACTGGGCTGCGCGTGCTGCAGGGCCAGGCGGAGCAGCTCTATGCGCCGACGTACTCAGATCAGATGCTCTTCAAGTACGCGCCGGTGTGGGCGTTGTGGTGGGCGCCGTTTGGTCTGTTGAGCAGTCACGACGGGGGCGTGCTCTGGTCGGTGCTCAGTGCCGGATGTCTCGTGCTGACCTGCTGGCTCGCCGCGCGCCTGTGCCGATCCTACGGCCTGCGCGTCCCGTGGGCGGCTCCCTTCATCGCCGCGCTCTTCGTCAGCCGTCCGCTGAATGAAGAGTTCCCCAACGGTCAAGTGGACACGCTGTGGGGGCTGCTGATCGTCGCCAGCCTCTGGGCCGTCATCCGCCGCGACCGGTGGGTGGCCGCGGGAGCGCTCGCGCTGGCGATCTCCCTCAAACTGCCGGCGGCCCTGCTGCTGCTGTACTTCCTAGCGCGGCGGCAACTCGAGGTGGTGTGGCGGACGTGCGTCATCGGACTGCTCCTGAACGGCGTCGCCGCCCTGCTGCTGGCTCCTCACCACCCCTGGGGTCTTGCGGTCGCCTGGGTGGACGTCCTGCGCGCCAGCGGTCCTGATCGGGCCTTTGAAATTGGGTCCCAGTCGCTGCTCGCGCTCTTCGCCCGCTACCTCACCAACGACGGCTACCCCCTGCACGTGCTCAGCCTGCCGCGGTCGGTCGTCGTGCCGCTCGCACTCGCGGTGGAGATGGGGCTATTCGCCTGCCTGCTGCGCGGTCGCCGTCCCACACCGTCTCACCCCGCCTGGCTGTTCGACACCGCCGCCGTCACCGTCATGATGGTCCTCTTTTCGCCCACCTGCTGGTTGCCGACCTACACGCTGCTGGCGTTTCCGTGCGTGGTCGCTGTCGCCACGGCCTACACGCGGGCATGGCGAACGCTGCGAGACCCCGGAGCGTCCGCGCTGCTCTTCCTGACACTCCTGGGCACCCTGTTCACCCACCGTAAGGCGTGGCATCTCGTGGGCATCCGCGCCATCGGAAACGAGGAGTACGTTTTCCTTGTGATCATGACGTTGCCGTGGTGTGCGCTGGCACTCGTGGGATATCTCTGGCGTCAGCGCGCGTTGGTGTGGGCGGACAGCACTACGGGAACGGAGCGCGCAAGACCCTGAGCGCCTCGACGACCACGAGGACGGCGAGAGCCAGCAGGACGAGGGCGATGAGGGCGATCCAGTTCATCGCCCAGGCCCCGCCCGCCAGCGCGGAGAGCCAGGGCCACGCGAGCAGGCCCAGCGACCAGAGCGTCATGGTCAGCACGAACAGGGCCGGCCCCGCACTCATCCACCAGGGCCGATCGGTGCGCTTGAGCCACACGGTCAACGCCACGAGGCTCAGCGCCGCCAGCAGTTGATTCGACGTCCCGAAGATCGTCCAGAAGACCTTCCACGCCGGGAGCGCCTGGCCGGCGGCATCCTGCACCGTGAGGCTGACACAGGCGGCGGGGACTGCGAGCGTGCAGAGCGTCGCCACGACCCGGCCGCCAACCCCTCGCCAGCCCGTCAGCTCCTGAAAGACGTAGCGGCCCAGCCGAGTCGCCACGTCGAGCGTATCGAAGATGAACGTGGAGAACGCCAGGAGCACGAACGCGCCGGCGAACATCGGGTTGACCCCAAAGGACCCCAGGAAGTGGCTCAGGCCCGCGGCGTAGACGCGATCCGGTGACTGACGAGTCGCTGGGTCGCTGGGATTGAGGATCATCACCGTCGACAACGCGATGACCGCCACGAGGCTCTCCAAGAGCATCCCGCCGTAGCCCACCACCTGGCAGTCCGGCTCGCGGTTGATCTGCCGGGACGTCGTCCCCGAGCTGACGATCCCGTGGAACCCGGAGCACGCCCCGCACGCCACGGTGACGAACAGCAGCGGCACGAGCGGCAGCCCCTGGGCGTTGGTCCAGGCGACGAACGCCGGGTACCGGATCGTCTCGCCGCCCGCCACGAGCCCCACGAGCCCGATCCCCAGCACGATGTAGAGGAAAAACCCGCCGAGATAGCCGCGCGGCTGCAGCAGCAGCCACAGGGGGACCACCGAGGCGACGAAGCAATAGGCGAGGATGACAGCGTTCCAGACGAGCTGCGGCCGCAGCGGCCCCACCGCCGGCAGGGCGAGCGGCACTGACGGCGACCCCCCGATGATCAGCCCCAGCAGCGGAAGGCAGATCGCCGTTGCGAGCCACAGCGGCAGGCGCAGCCAGCGCAGCCCTAGACCCATCGCGACCGCGATCAGCAGGTAACCGGCGGAAGCGCTGGCGACGCTGGCCCCGTAGGTCGCCTCCACGAACGAGGCGCTGGTGAGGTCGGTGAACGCGACGATCACGTAGATCAGCGAGAGCCAGACGAACCCCAGGAACAGCCGATGCGCGCGGGGCCCGAGCACCTCGTGGACGATCTCGACGATCGAGCGGGCGCGGTGCCGGACGGAGCCGATGAGGGTGAGGAAGTCGTGCAGGGCGCCGATGAAGATCCCCCCGAGCACGATCCACAGCAGCGTCGGCAGCCACCCGAACGCCAGCCCCGCAAGGATCGGCCCGACGATGGGGCCGGCCGCGGCGATGGCGGAGAAGTGCTGCGCGAGGAGGAAGGGCGCCTTGGCGGGCACGTAGTCTACCCCATCGCTCAGGGTGTGCGCCGGGGTGACGTTTGCCGGGGAGAGAGTGAGGCGGGCGGCCAGCCATCGGCCATAGGACCGGTAGCCCGCCGCCAGCGAGACACAGACGACCACCGCCACCGCGAGGAGGCTCATCGGCCTCCTATCCTATCACAACGCGGATTGGGCATGCGGCATTGGGAATGCGGAATTCCCCATGCCGCATTCCCAATTCCCCATGGATAGGATTGACTCATTCCTGTGGCTACGGTAGCATGGCTGCCACTTTCAGGGAGGCGTCATGGAGTCGTTGTTCAACGTCATGGCCGACCCGAGCTTCACGTTCTGGGAGCGTGCGGCGCTCTGGAGCGTGTTGGCGACGGCCGTTGTGGGGCTGCTCTACGCGGTCTTCCTGAGCGCCGAGGTCCTCGGCAAGGACCAGGGCGACGAGACGATGCAGCGCATCAGCCGCGCCATCCGCCTCGGCGCCAACGCCTACCTCAACCGGCAGTTCCGCGC
>CAYJWO010000028.1:0-8156 GCA_964373825.1 uncultured Planctomycetales bacterium | reverse complement strand
CGCGGCTCGCCCCTCGGCCCAGCGCGGCCGCGGGGCATGCTGTTAGGCACTCTTACACTCGGCGAGCGACTCGCGGGTGAGCGCGTCATACTCTTCGATGAGGCGCGCCAAGATCTCCCGCTCCCCGCCGGACGCCTCGCGCTCGACGCGGTGCCGCGTGGCCCCCCTTGCCTCCGCCGAATCCCGGCGCGGGCAGCGCTGGCGGCGCAGTGCCCGCGGCGTCTGGCGCGTCGTTCCCGTCCCAAGGAACCGCTCGATCCGAACCAGGTGCGGGGCCGGCCGCTCCACGAACGGCTCGAACGGGATGAGGCACACCTGCCGTTTCTGCCCCGGCGCCAGCGTCCGATAGACGCCCACCGTCTCGTCCCACAGCCTCTCGATCATCCGAATCACCCGCGCGAGCGGATCCGAATCGAGGTAGAGCCGCTCCCAGCCCAGCGCGTAGTACGGCAGATCGCGCCCGTCATACCGGATCGAAAGCGTGAGCGCCCGCGGATCGTCCCCAAACCGCGTCCCCCAGCCTCGCCGCATCCAGGAGTCCGCCAGATCGACCGGATGGCGGATCATCTCCACGATGCGCAGCCGCTCCCCAAAGGCCGCATGGTAGAGCTCGAAGTTCATGAGCTGGTCGTGCGTCTGCGTCTGGTAGATCGGCCGGTCGCGCGCGATCCGCTCGACCACCTCCCGCCCCTCGCCGCCGGCCAGCCGGCGGAGGTACCGCCACGGGTTCGGGTCGGCCCACACGCTCGAGTGGTCGCCGAGCCGGAAGTTCGTATTGCGTCCAATGAGGCTATTGTAGAGGTGCATGTCGGTTTCCATCTGGAGCGCGATGACCGCCGCGTCGCGCTCGATCTTGCCCAGCCAGTGGAGCCCGCCGAGATACTCGACGATCTCCTCCACCCGCTCGATCTCGACCCGGTCGAAGCTGGCCAGGATCGGCCCGAGCATCGACTTGCCGGAGCGCGCAAGCCCATCGACGAAAACCACCATCGGCGCCAGGGACGCTGTGCGGGACAGCGTGGGCGCCTCCGTCGCCCTCCACGCGTCACGCGGCATGGGCGACCTCGCGCTCAAGGAGTGGCGTCACGTGCCGATGGATCAGCTGTGCGATGATCGCGTTGCCGCCCGGGCTGTAGTGCCCGCCGAAGGCGTCCTCTGCATAGAGGGCGTCCATCCCGGCCTCGGCGAGGGCGTCCGCCGCATCGATCACGGTCACGTCCCCTCCCAGCTCTCGCAGCAGCACCTGGTACGGCTGGCGGGCCCCGAAGCAGACGAGATCCAACAGCTGCGGGAACATCGCGAAGACCGGGCTGGCCCCCGCCGCGCGCGCCTCAGCGGCGAACTGCCGCACGAGCGCCGCAAAGAGGGCGCGGCATGCCGGACGCGCGTACAGGGCGCCGGCGAGCCGGACGTTGCGCTCCATCACGCTGCGAAACGGCTCGGCCTCGCAGGCCTCATCACAGGCGCCAGCCGCCCGCCGCCGTTCCCGCTCGAGCAGCAGCCGAACCAGGCGGCGGTTGCGCCGCTTCGTGAGCCAGTGCCAGAGGTACGGCGTTCGGATCATGTCATGCCTGAATTTCATGCGGTAGGAGTCATCGCGCGCCTGCAGCGCCGGCAGGTGGCGCTGGTAGTCGGTAAACTGCTCCGGGTGATCCATCAGGTTCGGCAAAAGCTCCAGCGTCCCGTCCCGCAGACGGAAGCGCGGCTTGAACGCAAACGTGTTCCCGTACTCGCTGTAGTGCTTCCAGGCGCCGTGGATGCGCACCATCGTCTCAGGCACGACCCCCATGATCGCCACCGTGGCCCCGGGAATCGCTCCCTCGCGCCGGTAGCGGAGGAGCGCTTGGTCCAACCCGTAGTTGCCGACGCCGAAGTTGGCGACCCGCGCGCCGAGGAGCCTGCCGAGGAGCGCCGGCCACGCGTCGCCGTCGCCGACCTGCCGGGAAAAGGTGTAGCTGTCCCCGACCGCGACGACGCGGATCGGGGCCTCCGCCAGGTACGGATCGCTTCGCGCCCCCAGATGGTCAGTCGACCATCGCACCGGGCCGTGCCGTCCCTTCTCCGCCCCGCTCGTCGCGGGCTTGCGCACCCAGCCCAGCTCCGGGTCGTAGCCTCCGCCAAAGAACTTCGCGAGCCCCTCCGGGCTCAAGCGCGGCGCCTCATCCTCCTCGGTGATGAGCCACTGGAACCCGGCGCGCAACCGGCGGATGAGCCGCCTGGCCGAGCACTCGCCTCCGATGCAGAGAGAGGCCAAAACCGCCAGCGCGCCGATCACCCATCCCGTCATTCCCATCGCTCCGTCTAGACCCGCCGTGCTGCTGTCGCACCCGCCTCAAGCCCCGGCAGGAGCTGCGCAATCCGCTCCGCCTGCGCCAGGAGCTCGTCCACGCTGCCGGTATTGCGGATCACCAGGTCCGGGCGCTTCGGCACCGGAAAGTCGATGTCGACCCCGACCACGTGCGTGATCTCTCCCCGGCGCGCCTGCGCATAGAGCCCCGTCGTATCCCGGCGCACCAGCTCCTCGAAGGGCACCTCGAGGTACACCTCGAAGTAGTCCTTGAGGTGCTCCCGGTTCCAGGCCTGCGAGTCAGGAAAGATGGAGAGCACGCAGCAGACCACATGGACGCCCTGCTCGGTGAGGAGCCGGCAGAGGCCCATGAGCCGCTTCGCGTTCGTCCACCGGTCCTGCACGGTGTGGCCGAGGTCGTTGCCGAACGCCTCGCGCACCTCATCCCCGTCGAGGAGCACGGTGTTCGGGTGCGACGCCTTCAGCCGCTGGTAGACCGCGCGGCCCAGCGTCGTTTTCCCCGACCGTGACAGCCCGATGATCCAGAGCACCATGCTCGTCCCCGTGATCAGGCGGCGCGTCTCCGGCCCGGCCACCCGCCCACCTTGATGTCACCCAGCTCCGCACAGCCTGTTCAGATCAGGATGCGGGGGCCCTCCGGGCCGGCTTGGACGGAGCGGTTCGCGAGCTCGTAGTCCGCGATCGAATCGATCTCGAGCCATCGCCGCCTCACCGGCACCGCCTGGACCGGATGCCCGGCGTCGATCACCGCTTGCAAGAGATCCGTCATGTACATCTGCGCGACCGGGCCGCGCCGAGCCATCTCGGCGTACACCGCATCCAGATGCGTGAGTCCCTCTGCGCGAAACCGCATGAGGCCGATGTACTGCCCTTCGATCTGCGAGAGCTCGGCGGGCCGCCGGCCGATCTCCAGGATCCGGCCGCCTCCGCTCAACCGAAGCGTCTCTGCATCGCGGAGCGGGTCCTCGAACCGGGCCTGCCAGTAGCTGAGCCAGCCCAGGTCCACCACGACCGCGATCGGGTGCGCCGATGCCAGCAGGCTGCGCAGCACCACATCCTCGTACAGGATGTCCCCGTAGGAGACAATGGCATCGTCGCACAGCTCCGGCTTCGCGCACCGGAGCGTCTCGACCATGTTGGTCTCCGCGTACGCGGGGTTGTGGTAGCGCCGCACCCCGCGCTCCGGCAGGCGCTCCGCGCGGTGCCCGGTCACAATCGCCACATCGCGAATCCCTGCCCGGAGCGCCGCGTCGAGCTGCCAATCAAGCAGCGACTTCCCCGCCACGTCGACCAGGCACTTCGGCCGCTCATCGGTGAGCGGCCGCAGCCGTTCGCCTTTCCCCGCGGCGAGGATCACCATGCGGGGCATGACGCGACCCCGCAATCGCCCCACGCGAGGCGCGCTCCCGGGCGCCACATGGCCTCTGGTCGCGGGGCGTGCGCGCAGGGGCCGCGGGCGTGCCCGTGGGGCTCCACCCCGCTCTGGGGCCCCGAGTACGCCCTCGGGGCCCCCGCAGTGGTGCTGCACCAGGAGCTGGGCGGGATGTTCGCCCCACGCGGGGCGTGCGGCGAGACGGTCCCACGGACTAGCCCATGGGGCTCCACCAGCGCCGCGGCGCTGCCGGCCTTCGCGTACCCAGCGCACCAGGTCAGCCAGAGGCGGAGCACCTCCCGTCCAATCCGCGGCGTTGGCTCCGGCCGTTCCGGATGCCACTGGATCCCGATAATCGGCAGATCCGGATGCGCCAGGCCCTCGACAATCCCGCCCGGTGAATCCGCAAGCACGGTGAGTCCCGGTGCCACGTCCGGCTTCGCGACGCCGTGATCGTGGAACGAGTTGACCGATCCGGCCTGAAGCCCAAACCGCTGCCGGTACGCCCTGTCGGCAATCCGCACCGGATGCGGGCTCCCCGCGTGTCGCTCGCCCCCGGAGGCCTGCCCCACATCCCGGCAGAGCGTTCCGCCGAAAAAAGTGTTGATGAGCTGCATCCCGCGGCAGACGCCGAGCACAGGCATCCGGCGCGTGAGAGCATGCCGCAAGAGCGCCGTCTCGGTCTGATCGCGCGCGGCCGAGACGCTCTCGGAGCCGGCCCACCGCTCCCCCGGGACGCATCCGACGTCGTTGCCGCTCGTCAGAATGATCCCGCAGGCCGTCCCCGCTTCGATGAGCCGCGCGGGATCGTAGAGCCCGTTCGGCACCAAGAGCGGCGTCACGTCCAGCCCCTCCAGCAACCGGATCCAATCGTGGCTGAGCGCATCCCGCAGCTCACCGTGCGCCGCATCCGTGGCCGCGCGCATCGAGAGCGCCACGATCATCCCACCACCTGGCAGGGCCCGCCTACGGCGGGCCGGATCGCGCGCGATCCCAATCGGCGCAGCCGATCCCCGGCAGGTGGCGGGATCATCCCCCCACCTCGCTTGCCGCCGAAGGCGGGCACACGATGCCTGCCGGCAATGAGGTCATCGCCATCGTGTGCCGGCTGCCTCCGGCAGCCGAACCCAGGTGGGGGGATCATTCGATCGCCCTCACCGTTCGATGCGCGCAGTCCAGCTCGATCAGCCGCGCGCCCCGCAGCCGCTCGAAGATGCGCTCGCCGCATCCAACCGCCGCCGGCAGCCCGAACTCGGCCGCCCGGATCGCCATGTGCGAGGCCACCCCGCCGTACTGCGTGATCAAGCCCGCGATTGCATGCCCGAAGATCCAGTCGTAGCCGGGATCGGCCGCGCGGATGAGCACGATCCGGCCGCCCAGATCCATCCCTGCGGGGCGCCCCTCGAGCACGACTGGCGGGGCCACGACGCGCCGGGTGGAGACGAAGTTGGGCGTCCACTCCTCGAGCTGGAACACCTCGAGCTCGCGCGTGGACGTGATGAGATGGGGCAGCCGGATGGCGCAGGTCAGATTCCATCGCTTCTTGGCGAATTCGACCTCGCGACGGAGCTGGACGCCTGCGGCGCCGCTTGGGCTGTTCGTCGCGAACCGCGACCACCGCTCGATCGTCAGGTAGGACGCCTCCTCGGGTGTCAAGCCCATCTGCTCCGAGAGCGCCGCAATGGTGCCGAGCGCCGCGTCCACATTCTTCATGAACTCGAACTTCGCCTCCTCGCGGGCGGGGATGCTCCCGACGATGAAGTCGCGCAGCTGCGCGGCCCGGCACGTGAAGCCCAGCTCACGCAGCAGCCGGTTGATCGGCGCCCGGTACTGCTCGAACAGCTCGGCCGCAGCTTCGACCCGTGCGCCGTCGCAGGGCGCCGCGCTGCCGCCTGACTGCCCGAGGTAGAGCTCAGGGGCCGCCGCATAGCTCGGCGAGGTGATGTCATAGGAGCTCGGCCGGAGATGGCCGTACCGCGCGAGGAAGCGCTCCGTCGACAGCTCACCCGCGGCGAGACGCCGCAGGTCCCGTGAGAGCTCGCCCGCGACGGTCGGAATCGAGCGCAGGATCGTCTCATACTCCTCCTGAGAGAACACCCCGCAGGCGCGCAGCGATTGCAGGAGCGCGATCGAAATAAACGCGTACCGCGCGAGGATCGAGAACGGCACCAGCCCATACCCCTCGCAGTCCTCAAGCAGATGGTGGAGGCTGCGCGCCAGCGTCGGCAGCAGCGCCTCCCTCCCGGTGACGAGCCGTGCGCGCCGGGGAGAAAGCCGCGACAGCGACGCCTGCTGCGCCGCAATCGGCGCCAGGCGGCCGACGAGCACCCCGTCGGTCAGCGCCAGCAGGCGCTTCCGAAACCGCGAGATCTGCGCCCCGGTCAAGCCCGCCGCCGCGAGCCGCCGCGCCTGCGCGTCCGCGTCGAACGTGAGACAGGTGATCGCCACCTCGAACTCGATCTTGTCATGCAGGTGCGGCTCGCTCTTCAGCATCGCCAGCCCATGCTCCACCCATCGCGCTCCCAGCTCGGGCTCAAGCCCATCCGGTAGGAACGAGTTGAGGCTCGCCCGGACATCGACGTACGGCCTGCCGCCGAGGGCCACGATGAGCGGCTCGGGGCGCACATCACGGTAGCCGATCTGCGCGCGCGCCGCCGCCCAGGCTCGGTCGCCGATCAGCCGCTGGTAGAGGGAGAGCGCCAGCGGACGCGGGGCGGTCCCGATCATCTCCGCCGGGTTCCAGTCCGGCATGGTGCCAAAGAGCGTCGTCTCGCCGAAGAGGTGCGGGTGCGGACGCAGGTGCCCCTCGAGGAACTCCGTGATCCGATCCAGCTCCTCGTGCAGGTCCTCGTCCGCGAGCTCGAACGTTGGGCTCCGCGCGGTGATCGGCCGGACCTGGAACAGATACGCGTGACCTGCGCGGTCGATGCCGAATTCGATGTCGAGCGACTGGAGGTGCATCAGCGCCTCCAGCTCCCGCCCGACTGCGACGCACGTGCCGAGATCGTGTGGCAACCGCTCGGGATCGGCCCTCCGCGAGATGTAGATGGTGTCGTACGGCTCCTCGCAGCCGGAGGTCACCGTATCCGAGCGGCCGGAGCGCCGGTCGATGTTCAGCACGTAGTAGGGGGCGCCGGTCTCCAGGTCGCGCGTCAGCAGCACCCCGCTCGCGGCAAGGTCGCGCACCTGCGGCTGGATGAAGACCTCATCCGCGCTGTGGGCGCGTCGTCCATCGGCGATGAAGCTGTCGGTCACCTCCGCGACCGCTTCGCGCACCCGCGCGGGGTCATTCGCCGGCACATCCAGGACGCTGCGGAAGCGCCCCGCGCAGGAGCGCGTGTGGCCGTCCTCCGCGTGCGCGCTGCTGCGGACCACGACAGGCCGCTCCCCGAACGCCCGCGTGACCGCCGTCATGATCCGCTGCGGATCGCGCACCCACTCGTCGGCGCTGAATCGCACCTGCTCGAGCACGACGGCCCGCGTGATGAGCGGCTTGATCCGTTCGAGCGTGCGCGCCTTGCTGCCGAAGACCGTCCTGGCAAGCGCCAGTTGGTCGGTGATCGGCGCGGCGGCGCCGTCCAGGTTGACCCGTGACCGCCGCCAGCCCTCGCGAGCGAGCGCCTCCACCCAGTCGGCGAGCCCCACCTGCGGGTTCCGGCGGAGGAGCCGCCGCGCGACCGCACACGCTTTCTCCACGCGGGCGCCGGAGAGCTTGACGACGCCCAGGAAGCGCTCGGCCGCATCGGGCGCCGCCTCACCGACGATGAGATCGCCGCGCGCCCGATTGAGTCGTTCCATCGCCTCCGGCGCCATCAGCGTGCCCGAGCGCACGATGAGGCAGGCGGCACCTGCGACCGGCTCAGCCTTGAGGAGCGCCGCCAGCTCGCCGGCCTCCTTCCATCCGGCATGGTACCGCACCTCCAGCGACGGGTAGCGCTCCAGCACCTTCTGGATTTGGTAGCCGCCGACGTAGGTGACACGCATCTCCCCGCCCGCGTGGCTCCGGAGGGCGTGGAGCGTCCAATCGAGCACCGTGCCGCGGGCGCCGGATGCCTGCAGCGCCGTCGGCGCGCTGCGTGAGGCGTCGAGCCGACGGACCCCGCGGGACGCGCCCAGGATGATCGCCCGCTCGCACACCGCCTGCGCCGCCACCACGCGGGGTCTCCCCCCGCTCCCCGCGCGCATTCGTCTTAGAGTGCCTACCTGCTCTGTCGAAAAGGCCCTGGGCAGCGGGGCCTGCCGCGGCGCCACCCCACGTCCGTCCTCGCCCAGCGACTCTCGCGCTGGTTCTGCGGGCGGCCGTGGGGGCCCTGTCGCCGCGTCACCCGCTGCCCGGCGGCGGCTTTTCGACGAAGCAGTACCCAACAGCATACCGCGCGAGCCGCGTTGCGTGCGCCCGGGCCCGTGGCCGAGGTGCTGCGACGACGGCGTCCTAGGGCCACCGGGACGTCGAGGAGGAGCCACGACGGCCGCGGG
>CAYJWO010000027.1:0-8170 GCA_964373825.1 uncultured Planctomycetales bacterium | reverse complement strand
GTTCTTCAGCAGCACGCGCCAGACGGCGCGGCGACTGACGATGCAGGCGCGCAGCGCCGGCGCGCGGGTGGAACAGGGCCGCGTGCGCATCCGGGAACGCGTGTTGACGGTGCGCCTGAAGGATAAGACCGGGGTGCTCAACGAGCTCCTGAAGGCGTTGCGCAGCGCAGATCCGCTGTTTGAGATCATTGGCGAGGTGGAGCCGCTTCGGGTCCGCAGCGGGTTGGGTCGCATCATGTGGCGCGTCGAGACGGACGCCCGGTATGAAGATCACTCGTACGGCATGATGGCCATGACCCATGGGACAAGCGTGCTGCGTCGCGACCTTGAGAGCATCGGGGTCAGGTCGAGGCAGGCGGCGCGCGGCGGCCGGCGGGCGATTCGGACGCTGGCCGTCCTGCTGGCGTTCGCCTCGCTGCTCTGGATGGGCGGCGCGGACGCGTGGCTGGCCGGGATGGGCAGCCTCGGCGGGATGCTGCCGCTGGCGGCGACGGTGGGCGGACGCCAGCGGCCCATGGATGACGGGCGGGCTGAGTTGGAGGCGCGCCGTCGGGCGCTGGTCGAGGAGCGTGATGCGCTGGCGGAGGGCCTGCGCGAGCGAGCGACCGTGGCCGGGTACACCTCAGTGAACAACTGGCGGGCGGCGCTGGTGGCGCGGCTGAAGGCGCTGTCGTTCAGTGTGCTGCAGAATCCAATCGACGTGCTCGTGGCGAGCGTGGATCCGACATCCCGCGAGGCCGTTCGCCATGAGCTGGAGCTGTTCGCCTACGCCGCCGACCCGGGCGACGCGGAGGCGCGCGATCGGCTCACCCGGGCATTGAGCGCGCTCCTGCCGGATGGGGCTGCGTTCGCTGAGCAGGCCATGACCGCGCTGCGCCGTCCGATGCAGGAGGCGACGCTGCTGTTCGTGTCGTTTGGGTTCTCGGGCGGAGACCTCGCGTCCTACGTGGAGGCGGTGTTGGCCGGCCTCGAACCGCAGGTGGTACCCCGCGTTCGGCCCGGCGGCCAGGTCGGCCGCGTGCTTGGCGACGTCATGGAGATCGACCGGGTGCGTGTGCGCTTGGACGCCATCAACCAAGAGCTTGATGATGATGAGGCGCCGTCAACCCTATCGACATCGGATGTCGATAGGGGGGGTGAGGTCCCGCGCTCCCGCTGGAGCGTTGGTCGGCTGTGGGATGCCCTGCGGCGGTTCCTCCGGGAGCACCGGGGGCTCGTCGCGGTGCTCCTCATCGGCGCTGGCGCCGGTTGGGTGAGTGGCCAGTTCGGAACGGCCATCCTCGCGGTCGGGGGTGCGGTGCGCGTGAACGCGTTCACCTCGTCCGTGGAGGCTACATTGGATAAGAAGGGGCGCTTCGCGGTCCCCGCGAAGTTCCGCGAGAGTGTGCGCGCGCTGTCGGAGGACCCCTTGCTTCCGCGGGAACCGATCCCGCAGTTCGTGATCGAGGAGCCGCTGGTCGCGGAGCTGGACTGGGTGCGCGGCGTCCTGCGGGTCTTCCCGACCGGCGTGTGGGTCCAGCGCTACCGTGAAGGCTTGGCGGAGCTGCCAGCTGAGCAGGCTGCGCGGGACGAGCACGCCCGCCAACTGTCGCGCATCATCCAGTTGGCGCTCGATGGGCAAGGGCGGGTGCAGATGCCGGCGGCGTCCGGGTGGCGCGAACTCGGCTTTGGAGATGATCGCCGCGTGGTCGTGCTCGGCCTGGGCGATCACTTCGAAATCTGGCCGAAGGTCAAGTACGACCGGATGATCGAGCAGGAGCGATCGCGCAGCGGCTCGGGAGGGACGGGGATTCTTGTCGGTCTGCTGGCGGTGGTCATGGGTGTTGGCCTCCTAGGTCTTGCGGGCGTTACGGCCGACGGGAGCTGGCTCAGCGAGGTCTTCGGCGAGTCCACAGCGTCGCTGCCCGGCCTACTGCTCTCGACGCGTGGCGCCGTGACGCGCCGGCCGGACCTGGACAGCATACCGTTCTACACCAAGAATGTACCGCAACGAACCGAACGGCTCATCCGCCAGGCGTTCGATGATGCGGAGTGGGTTGGCGGCTTCTATCGGCGACTGCAGATCGAGCGGGCACATCCGACGTCCCTCCTCATCAAACGCACACCGCATCACGGGCACAACAAGCAGCTGTACAAGATGGTCATCCGTCTGCCGGGCAGCCAGGAGCGGCTGATCGCCCTGCGGACGCTGGGAGTGGACTTCGTTCCCGCCTCCCAGCGGCACGACGAGGACCTCACCGGTCCCTCCGGCGAGCTGGCGACGCGTCGGGCGATCGGGGCCGACCCCGACACGGGCGCGGACGTGTCCATGTTCAGGGAGCACGTCGTGCGCCAGTACGGCGTCTACCGCGCCGCGCCTCCGGCGCGCACGCGTCGCGTCGGCCGCGGCGAGGACAGCTATCTCGAAGTCATCGCGAGCCCGCTGTCGCAGTGGCTGTTCTTCGATGAGTGGGTCGAGGGGGGACAACCTCATCGAGCTGGGCGCGCGCATGAGCATTGAGGCGCAGCTCCCCGACGAGGAGGCGCGGCGCCGCGTGCGCGCCCAGTGGCTCGCGGCGAAGAATCCGCAGGCGTATGTGACTCAGCTGCCCAGGGCGCAGCGCCGCATCCCCCGGCAATGGCTCAGCTGGGGGGCGTTCGAGGGCAAGCGCCTCGGTCTGCTGCTGCAGGAGATGGCGCAGGCATCGCCCGCGCACGCGCAGACCTACCGGGGCCTCATCGCGGAGACGCTGACGAAGTACTGGATGTTCGTCCACAAGGAACCGCTCTGGCTGAAAGCGGACATCAACCTCGACGACATCATGTTCCCGCATCCGAACCAGCCGGGGCACGACGACGAGCTGCCGATGTTCATCGACCTCGATGATCAGTACGCCTCCTCGCTGTCGCTCAAGATCCTGCGGACCTGGTTCGACTACGAGGGCATCCTCCAGCCCGAGGAATACTGGGACACGGTCTACCGCGGGTACGGCCGGACGGCGCTCGTCGGGCTCCTGAGCGACTTGCTGGAACAACCCCGCCCCGCCGATCTGGCGAACTGGCTGGCGCGATTCCAGCATATCAGGACGCTCATGCAGGACTACATGGCGGAGTACGAGCAGCGCCTCGCGCGGTATCTCGCGCGGCCCGACCGGCAGAACGGGCAGGGCGGCGAAGGGCAGCAGGCGCGCCGCCTCATAGACGTGCGGCGGAACGACGCGCTGCAGCTGGTGCGGCAGGAGGAACGGGCGGCGCGCCAGCTCTTCGAGACGATTCAGCATGAATTGCTCGGCGATGTGACCACCGACGAGGTGCTGCGCCTGCGGATGGATCAAGCGCTCCATGCGCATGGCCTGTGGGCGTACTTCAATACCCCCAAGGACTTCTTCTCGGGTCGGCCGACGGGGTACGCGGTGGAAATCATGCGCAGCACGGCGCTGGGCGCACTGGTCGCGTTCATCAAAGGCGAGATGTCGGAGGAGATGCTGCGTGACGCGCTCTTTAGCCTCTTCCCGCCGCCCAGCACCCGAGACATGAAGGAGGCCCAGCGGCAACAGGACGAGTGGGAGGCCAGCCGTGCCACCGTGCTGCAGGTGGCGACGATCTATCGGGACGCCTACGCGCGGGTGACCTCACGACCGGGTCCGTCCAGCGGGTCGCCGGGTCCGGCGGGCCTCGCGGCCGTGCTGCCAGGACTCGGGGCGCTTGGGGATTACGGCGAGTTCTGGCTTGTTGGTCTCGGCGTGGTGCTCGTGGTCGCGCTGCTCGGGTGGGTCATGACCAGGTTCTCACGCAAGGAGCGCGCGATGCGAGCGTTGGCGCGCGCCATCGAGGGGCGCGAGGGGTTCACGCTGCGCCGGCGCGGATTGCCCGCGGTGCTTGCCGGTCTCTGGTTGACGCTCGCCCCCACGCCGCTGCTCGCGACCGCCGTGCCGCAAGAGATGGAGCGGCAGATGGCGTGGATTGCCTACGTGTCGGCGCGCGCCGCGGCACGGGACGAGGCGCATCAGGATGCGTTTGCGCGGGAGATGAGCGCCGCGACGTTCGGTCTCAGGACGGGCGGCGGCCGTGCCGCCGCCGTCGCGACGGCCTTCCTCGAAGACGTCCGCACCGCGGCGGTGACAAACGACATCGGCGATCCCGCCCTCGTGGTCCAGACGGATGCGGATCAGGTGAAACGGCTCTACGATGCAGGCGCACGCTTCCTGGTCGTCCGGGTCAACCTTGCGACCGACCGAAGCATCCGGGGGACCGTAGCAGAGTTCAACGTGCCGATCCAGCCGGTTCTGGACTTGCGCGGCCGGGAAGTCCGCGACGCGAGCGGCCGCATCCAGCTCGATCCGAATGGTCCCGTGACCTCGGGTGGACGGTTCGACGTGACGCTGCCCGATCCGCTCAACCGCCCGCACGACCGCTTGCGGCCCGGGGTGAGCGCCACGGACTTTATCGTGGGGGTTGCGGCCTCACGGCAGGGCCGCCCGAAGGAACCGACCGGTCCCTTCGACGGCATCGACAGCGAGAACTTTAGCCCGCCGCTGCCGGTGCGTGTGACGACGCCAGAGAGTCCGTTTGGCACCACGCCAGTGCTGACCCGCGCGGCCATCCTTGACGAGCACCGCTTCGTGGTCGGCGTCCAGGCTGACAGCGTGGAAGGTGAGGCGTTCGTCTTGCGCGCGCGCCGGACGGGCCAGTCAACGTCCGAGGAGGTGTTCAACCTCCGGGTGGCCGTGGGGCTGCCATCGACCGGGTTGGTCCTCGTGGAGCTGCCGGAAGAGAGCGGCTTGACCGCGAGCGATCTGGAGTTGCTCCCGACGACACGATCGTTGGGTGAGGCGGCCAAGGAGGGCCCACCCGTGTTACTCGCGGCGTTGGCGGCCAGCGCGCCAGTGCTGGCAGGCCCGTCGGCCGCTGAGGTGAGCGTGGTGAACTCGGACGGCGACACCGCCGTGCTAGTCGGGTATGGCGGCACGTTCCCGGTGGATGCAGACAGTCTCCTGGTCACGTTTACGCTCGAGCACGCGAACGAGCTGACCGTGGAAGGCGAACCGGTCGTTGAGCCGATCGTGCGCGGCGTGTCGCGGACGGCGCTCGAAGAAGCCCGGCAAGCCGGGCAGCCCGGCGTGCTGCTGGTCCTCATGAGCGAGTTGACGGACGCGCAGGGCCGGCCGGTGCCGGTCCGCGGTCGGATCTCGGACATCGAGGTGGCGTTCGGCAAGGAAACGCAGCGGGGCGGGCAGCCGGTGACGGATCTCGCGTCGGTGCCGACGCTGTTGGACACGACGTTCACCATCGACCGCGACTTCGCCGCGAGCCGGGCCCCTGTCGCGCGATCGGTCCACGGCGGCGTCGCCGGGTTCGCGAAGGGGATCGGCGAGCAGATCGTCCTCCAGGTGGACCCCTCCACGGTCGAAGGGAACCTGATCATCTTCTACCGGGAGCCGAACGGAGACCTCCACGAGATCTTCAACGTCCCGGCGAACCGCGTGCCGAAGCGCGGGACGCTCTTCATCAATCTGCCCTCCGTGCGGCTGGCGGATCGCCGAGGCCTGACGCTCGCGGATCTCCGGGCGTCCGGGGCGGGCCTCGTGCTTGCCAACGGCGGCGGCGAGGCCGCGCCGTTCCTGAGCGACACGCAGTTGGTCCTCATTCCGTCGTTCGGACCTCAGGTCCGTGGCGTGGGGATCGCCAACGCCAACAACGACAGCCGGCTCCTGCTGGAGGTGCCGGAGAACCTGCGCGGCCAACCGATCCTCGTGGCGTTGCGCGACGAGCGCGGGCAGCCGCTGCCGCTCCGTGACCCACAGGGCAACCCGCTCGACCAGTTCCTGGCGGGCGCCACCGTCCAGAGCATCGCCGAGAACAAGGGCCGGGTGCCAGTTGACCTGCCGCTGGAGCTGGTCGGCCGCACGCTCGTGGCGGACATCTACCCGGCGGAGCGGGTGAATCCGGTAACGGACCCCGAGCCGATGCTCGAGCCGATCGGCAGCCCGCAGGGGACCCCGGTCACGGTGACGGTGGCGGTGGACAGCACGCTGGATGCGGGCACGCCGACGCTGGCCTTCGGCGCCACGGGGGTGGCGCGCGGCCTGCGCAGCGACCAGCTGCTGGTGCCGATCGAGTCGCGGTCCTTCGACTCCGGCGGCCGGGCTCGCATCCGAGCCACCCTGAAAGCCGGCAAGACCGTGAACGGCCAGGCGACCGTGGACCTTGGCAGCTTCGATCGGAGCGTCCTGGGCCGCGAGGGAACGGTCGTGATTCGGCTCCCGCAGGGGATCACGGCGAGCGACGTGGACTTCGTACAGCTTGACACGGTGGGGCGCCGGGGCAGCGAGGTGGACCCTGATGTCCGGCCGCGACTCGGGACCGCGCGGTTCCCGGTTGTACCGAGCTTCGGCGCGCGCCCCACGGCGACGGTGGACAACGCGGACCAGGACAGCCGGTTGCGCTTCACCACGACGCGCGACCAGATCGGCCGCGACTCGATCCGGGTGAGCCTGGCCCGGGAGGATGGGCGCGACTGGCCGATTCCGGAGACCGACCGTCGCGGCAAGCCGGTGCTGGATCCGATCACGGGCCAGCCCCGAATGCGCCAGACGCTGGACTTCACGATTCGGTCGCGCGACCTCCAGCCGGTCGAGGGGTCTTCGGATCAGGTGACGTTCGTGGTGGACCTGCCCGACGCGGCGCTGGCGGGCGTCACTCCTCAACAGCCCTTGCGTGTCAAGGTCGGCGTGGCGGACGGCGGCCGGGTTCGCGGCAGCCGCCAGCCGCTCACCAGCAGCTTCCGCGAGCTCCCCACCCAGGTGATCACGCAGCGCAGCAGCACGACCGCTGAAGCGTCGCTGGGGTTTGGCGCGGAGGGGCTCGTGAAGGTTGACGAGCGCACGCTGCAGCTGCCGGTGGCACTCGTGGATGGGGCGGCCACGGATCGGATCGTGGTGGTGGGGATCATTGAAGTGAAGGACGCGCAGGGCCGCGTAATCCGCACGCGCGAGGTGGAGCTCTTCAACTTCAGCCGTCGCGATCTGCGGCGGCTGGGTGCGGCCATCCTGACGCTGCCCGACGGCCGCCGCGTGGGCGACTTCGCCCGCTTCCGCTTGGACGTGGCCGGCGAGCCGGGGGCGCGGCCGCAGCCCGGCGTCGAGGTGGGGCTGGCACCGGCTTTCGGCTCGGTGCCATCCGTGGAGACGATCGACGCCCGACCGGACGGCGATGTGCACTTCCGCGTGCGGCCGACGGCGGAGAGCCGCTTGGACTCGACGGACGGACGGGCGGCCTACCAGGTGCGGCTGCAGCGGACCGACGGGCGGCCGTTCCTGGTGGAGGTGCGGGTCCGGACGGAGCGGGGCGTTGAGCGGCAGACGATCGAACAGCCGGTCCTCACGCTGACGGTTGACCGCCGCCAGGTCGTTCGGCAGCAGGTGGACGGCGACGGATCATTCGTCATCGAGCTCGATCCGAAGCTGTTCGGCGATGCGCTGAGCGACGTCACCGTCGGCCTGGCCCAGGCGGAGCGGATCTCCTCCAGCCTGGCGCGCGAGCGTGGCCAGCCGCGGCCGCGCGGGCCGCAGTCAAGACCGGTCAGTAGCTTCCGGGACCTCGGCACGGTGCGCGTCAATCGGGAGAGCGCCTTCCGAGATACCCCGCAGCCGGAATACGACTGGCAGGGGCCGACGCCGGGGCTGCGGCCGAACACCTATACGGTCAGCCTGGACCCCGCGTCGCTCTCACCGGAGGTGCTCGGGTTGCCCGGCAAGGCGCGGGCGATGGCGTTCTTCGAGGGGCGTGAGAAGCCGGTGGACATCGGCAACATCACGAGGGAAAAGCTCCAGCAGTTTGCGACGTTCGACGTCACGGTGCCGGCGTCGTGGGCCGCCCGGCGGCTCCTCGGCGTCCGCCTGGACACGGTTGGGGTGGACGCGCGCATTGACCGCGATCGCGCGCCCCGCCTCGGAACGACCACGTATGCACCGCAAGAGGCGTTTGGCCCATCGCTGGATGTGACGTCGATCAGCAACGCCGCGGGCCAGCAGACCGTCCTCATCCGCGGTGAGGAGCTGTTCCCGGCGGATGCCAACCCCGAAGCGCCGGTGCAGGTGGGCGACGACGTGCTGGTCGTGAGCGTCGCGCGGCCGGACGGTAGCGTGCTGACCGGTCCAGACGGACAGCCGCTACTGGATCCGGTCGAGGT
>CAYJWO010000026.1:0-8602 GCA_964373825.1 uncultured Planctomycetales bacterium | reverse complement strand
CTCGGCCATTGCCGGGTCTGTCGCCGGGGCGACCCACCTGACCCCGGGGCGGCTGGTGCTGGCGGCCTCCGGGTCCGGCCAGGCGGCCAACGTGTTCTTCAGCAGCACCGTGACCAACCAGGAGCTGTTCCGGTTCCGGCTGACGGCGACCGGCGAGACGGTCCGTCTGGCCTCCGTCACGTTTTCCATCACGCTGACCGGCATCACGACGGGAGACCTCAGCGGGGTTACGCTGTGGCGGGGCGTGGCACAAGTCGGGGGGGCGCCCGTTGGTCCCGCACCGACGATCTCCGGCAGCGACATCACGTTCACCTATGCGACGCCGCTCGATGTGCCCGCGGGCGCGCAGGAGTTCATCCTGCGGGGGTCCGTGGCCAACGTCGGCATCGTAGGTTCCACGCCGGACGCCATGACGATCACTCTGGGCACGTCCAACCTAGGCAGCCCGACGGGCGCGACCAGCAGCCTGGCTCTGACGACCGCTTCCGGCACGCTGTCCGGATCGGTGAGCCCGGCGTCGCACGTGCTGTCCACGTACGTCCTGACCGCCCCGGTGGCCGGCGAGATGGTCATCGTGGGCAGCCGGAAGTGGCGCGAGGGCGCTGGGTTTCCGGATCCAACACCCATCACGTGGAACAGCTATGGCGCCGCCAACCCCGCAAGCGTCACCGTCTCCTACGCGACTGTCGCCAACCCCGGCCCGGGCGACTGGACCGCGCTGACCTGCGAGGTGCTGGCCGCAGGCTCCTGCCGGGCGGTCGTGCCCGATATGGTCTCGCCCGACCTGACCGCGCCCAACGTGCGCATCCAGGTGAAGGACACCGGGAACAGCAGCATCGAAGGCCGCTCAGGCGCGTTCAACATCGGCGGGATCATCAGCATCCAAAGCATCCATGAGGAGACGCTGGACGGCATCCGCACGCTGCTGGTCGGGCGGCCCTACCAGATCGAATGGCGCCAGGCGGGCACGTTCGACACGCAGCTGCAGTTCTTCCAGACGAGCACCGCCCTGCCGCGTGACGTCCTGGCTCCCAAGCGGTATGTGGCATCAACCCAGACGACGTTTACCGAGACCTTCACGCCGGCCCTCAGTGACGCGACGAGCGGTGTCACCGCGTTCATCCGGGCGCGTCCGGTGACGGCGATCGGGGTGACCGGCACGCGCGACTCGGCCACCGCGGCCATCGCGAAGGCGTTCTCAGGCATCGAGCCGGGGACGGCGACCGGCGCCATCGTTCGCAGCGCCACCGACCCAGTGCCAATTACGTGGTCCCGGCTGGCGGGCACGCGGCCCGGCGATCCGGAGTTTCCGATCAACAACGTGACGATCAAGGTGTTGGACGGCGCTGGCGGGGTCGTGACGTCCTTTAGCCGGCCGAACTCGGGGAGCTTCTCCGGTTGGATCCCGTCGCAGGGGGCGGCCGGGCTGAAGGTGCAGGTGTGCGATGCGACCCCCGACCCGACGCGCTTAGGTATCTGCGCGACGGGGGGCGCCTTCAACGTCGTGGACCCGGTCCTGGCGGTGACACCCGTGCCAGGGCCGGAGTTCGAGCTGGGGCGCGACCTCCACATCCGGGGGGCCGGGGGGCTCGTGGGCGACGTCATGATGACGCTGCGCGACGCCGGCGGGGCGGTGCTGGCGACCTTCAACAACGGCAATCCCCTGGATGTCTCGATCGTCCAGGGCTCAGGATTCACGGACACGATCCCTGGCGCCGGCATGCCGCCAACGCCGATCCTTGATGCCTACGTCCACCTGGAGCTGGCTGGCAACCCGAGCGTCTTCATCAGATCCCCCAGGTTCACGATCCGCGGCCGGTTGAGCGGTGTGACCGTCACCCCAACGCCCGTGAAGACCGAGACGCCGACGGAGAACGGCTCGAACGACGTGACGATCAGCTGGACCGGGGTGGGCACGGGAGCCGTCAAGCTGTGGCTCAAGCGGCAGGCGGATACGGCCTACCTCGCGCTGGCCCAGTTCGGCGCGGGGAGCGCGGCGGACGCCGTCACCGGCAACTCGTTCGTGTGGACGAACGTGTTCGGCTCAGCGAAGACCCCGCAGGCCATGATCCAAGTGACGCAGGTGAGCGACGAGGGCATCGTCTACGCCGAGACCGCCTCGGCATTCGCCATCATCGGGGAGCTGGCCGTGACGCAGCCGGCGGCCGGGGCGCAGGTGGATATCAACAACCCAACACAGCTTCCCATCCGCCTCGAGTGGCAGACGCTGCGCGGCCCGGTCTCGCAGGTGCGGCTGCGCGTGCTGGACGCCGGGAACCAGCCCCAGGCGTTGACGGGGACGCTGGGCTGCGCGGCCCAGTCCCAGACGATGGGCGGGGCGGGAGTCACCTCGCTCACGCTGGCCAACGCCAGCTCGCCCAGCTGCTTCAACTGGACGCCGCAGACCACCAACACGGGGCTGCGCGTCGAGGTGTGCGACGCGGACAATCTGTCTGTCTGCGCGGTGTCGCCAGGGCCGTTCGACATCATCGGCCTGGGGGTTCAGGCGCCGACTGAAAATCAGCTGTTCACTCTGACGGCGCCCCACGTGATCGTGCCCATCGAGTGGCGGCCGATCGGCGGCAGCGGCTCGGTTCGGCTGGCGTACCGGGTCGGTACTACCGGGAGCTTGCAACCGATCGTTGGGGGCGAGAACCGGCTGAGCAACGACAACGTCACGAACACGTACTCGTGGCAGGTCCCCGCGGCGTTTCCCGACCTCTCCGATGACCTGTACGTTGTGGTGACGGATCCTAGCGACGCGGCCCAGCCGGTGCGGCTGCAGGGCGCGTCGAAGCGGTTCAAGCTCCAGGGGGCCTTCGCGTTCACCGGTCCCGGAGCCAATCCCGCCTCGCCAGACGGCTCCTACGCCGTGACGGACCCGGTCACCATCTCGTGGAACACGGTCGGCGTCATCCCGAACGTCCAGCTGTGGTGGTCCACGGACAGCTGCGCGAGCCAGCCGGGTCCGGGCGACCCGCGGCTGATCGCGGTGAGCCAGAACAACTCGAACGCGAGCACGTCGGTGCCGAACTGGCCGCTGCCGCTCAATGCCGTTTCCAACAACGTGCGCTTCTGCCTGAAGGACGTGACGCCGGGGCACGTCGCCGCCACCGCGATGTCGAGCCCGATCATGGTGGGGGCCAAGCTCTCCTTCACCGGGTCGGCGGACAGCCCCAAGGGCGGCGAACGGTGGGCGTCCAGGGAGACGCATGACGTAACTTGGACGACCGTGGGCAGCGTCGGCGATGTGCGGATCGAGTACGGCGTGCTGGACGGCAGCGGCGCCTTCATCGCGAAGGGCCGGGTGAACAACGTGGCCTCGCTGTCAGACAGCGGGACCGGCACCACCACCGTCCCGTGGGTCGTGCCAGACCTGAAGGACCTGGTCGCCGATCCGCAGCAGACGCCGAGCCTCGCGATGGTCCTGCAGCTCTCCGACGTGACGCAAGACCACTTGCCCATGCGCGTGCGCTCCGCCCCGTTCGACGTCATCTACTACGAGGTCAACTGGAGGGTGGTGGACGAGAAGGACGGGGTGACGCCGCTTTCGTCCCTGCAGGTTGTCGAGCAGGTGCAGGGCCTCGTGACGTGGACCAACGCGCCCGCGTTCGACCTCTCCGGGCTGCTGCTGAAGCGGTACTACCCGTACCGGACCGGCATCAACACCGGCTGGTTCCTGGACAAGAACAACGGGTCCTCCGACTGGTCGCAGGCGACGGACGAAACGGCGCCCAAGCAGTTCTGGGACAGCGACCGAAATCAGACCCGCCTCGTGAAGCTCGAGGTCGCCTCCAACGAGGCGGTGACGTGGGCGGTCAAGGCGGACGCCCAGTACGACCCAGTCCTACCGCCCAAGGTGGACCTCACCGCGTGGCTCGAGAAGTCGGGACGCATCGTGGACATGAACGCCGCGACCGACTACGCCGTGGCGAAGATCTACGAGGACGGCGCGCTGATCCGGACGCTGCCGCAGGTGGGGCCGGACGCTAACATGAGCTTCCGGATGGCGTGGGACCTGACCCGCGACGACGGGACGGCGGTCAGCGGGGACAAGACGTACCTCGCTACCGTGCTGATCCACCGCGGCACCCGCGACTTCTCGACAGCCGCCGCGATCAACATTCGCCTCCCGAAGAAGATCGAGGCGCTCGAGGCCAGCGGCCTCGACGCGCTGACCCGGCAGCAGCTGGATGACACGCTGCGCCCGCTCACGGACACGATTGATGCGATCCAGCGGGAGACGGTGGGCACGGGCTCCACCTTGGGCCAGGTGGCCCAGGAGACCATCGGCTCCGGTTCGACGCTGGGCCAAATCGCCCAGGAAACCGTGGGGCGGGGGTCCACGCTCGGCACGCTGGCCGGCAACACGGCCACGCTCGTCAACGACACGCGCGCCATCAAGGATGAGCTCGTCGGGGACGGCTCCACGCTGGACCAGATCGCCGACGAGCTGGTGGGCGACACCTCCACCCTTCGCACGATCGCGGGCGACGCCGGCGCGGCGCGCGCCGCGGCCGAGGCGGCGAGCGGTGCGATCACCACGCAAGTGCTGCCCGAGATCCGGGGCGTGCAGCGGTACCTCGAGGACGAGACCGTGGGCCTGCCGAAGCTCCACCAGACGCTGGCCGACCAGGTCGACCGCCTCAAGGCGCTGCGCCGCGGCGGCATCCTCAACCGGAGCACGGAGCTGGAGCTCGGCGAGCCGATGACGTTGCAGTACCGCTCCGGCGGCGGGGTCCCGATCCTGCGGCTCTTCAACGGCTCCGGCGGGCTGATGCTGGTGCCGCCGCTGTCGCTCAACCCCTCCACAGGGCTCTACGAATCCAGCTTCTCCCTGGCGGCGGTGGGGGAGTATCGCGCCGTCGTAGATGAGTCGTCCTCGGCGGAGTCCGCCGGGACGGTGGACAGCGTGTCGTTGACAGTCCGCGAGCCGCGAGCCACCGCCGAGGCGATGGACGAGCTAGCCGGCGAGGTGGAGACCGCCTCCCTGCAGCTCACCGATTTGACGGCGAAACTCGACGAGATCGAAACCAATCTGACGACGGTGCTGAACACCATGGAAACGCTCGAAGCCCTGGCGGGCGACACGAAGGCGGCCGCGGAGCAGCTCAGCAACGATCTGGGCGGGATGATGGCTCAACCTCCGGGCGTCACACCGGGCGAGCTGGCGCGTCAGCTGGACGGGCTGGGGGCCGGGCTGATGGGCAAGATCGGCGAGGTGCAGGAGCTGGTCAAGGCCGTGCCCCAGAGCGACGACTCCGGGGCGCTCGCCGCGTCGCAGAACGCCTTCATCGCGGCGAGCGAAGCGGTGGAGCTGATCCGGGAGCTGCGCAACGAGATCGCCGCCTCGCAAACCACGCAGCCCAGCGAGGCGCCGAGGATGCTTGGCGCGATCGACGAGAAGCTCGCGCGCATGACACAGCTCGTCGAGGGCCTGCCGGCGCAGGTGGCTGAAGCGCAGGTCGCCGCTCCGCTCCAACAGGCGGTGGCCCAGGCGCAGCAGCTGGCGGGCGGCGAGGACACGCCCATCGGATCGCTCTACTCGCTGGTCAAGCTGCAGACGAAGGACGTTCGGGAAACCCACAACACGGTGGCGGAGATCAAAGCGCTCTTGCAGACCCAGCAGGCGATGCTTGGGCGCCACTTTGACGGGCCGGTCGTGACGACGTGGTTTGAGCTGCCCTGATGATGCGGTGGAGGCTGTGGACAATCCTGGTGGCGGCGGTCGGGCTCGCCGGCATCGCGCAGCCCCCGGCCGCCGCCGCTGACGAGGAGCTGGTGCTGAAGCTCCTCGTGGTCAACCCGATGGATGTGGAGAAGTCCTTCGAGGTGCGCAGCCCGCTGCCGCCGGAGATCCAAGCGCAGCACGTCCTCGACGCCGACGGGTTGGAGGTGGAGTACGATTCGCAGCGGGGCACCTACGAGGTCGTCGGCCAGGTGACGCTCAAGCCCAAGGCCTCCGCCACGTACGAGATCACCCTGCAGGACGTGTGGGCGCCGCCAACGGCGCGGTTGGCCGCCCTGCGGGACGAGACCGACCAGATCGCGCGCAAGCTCGCGGGGACCGCCTACGAGGACCAGGGCCGGGTGCTGGCCGGGGCGATCACGCGGCGGCTGGCCGACGCGGAGCAGGACAGCCAGCAGCCGTTCATGAGCGCCCAGCAGCACATCGGCCGCTACCGCGAAACCATGAAGCAGGTGCAGCTCATGGAGTCCGATCTCGTCTCGATGCGGCAGCTCATGGTGATGGCGGCGCTCGCCCCAACCGACGCCTCGCGCCTCGCGGCGGATCGCCCGGCGGCTGGGGCGGCGGACGGCGTCGAACAGGGCGGCCTGTCGCTGCTGGCCACGTGGCGGATGATCTTCTTCATCCTGGGGCTGCTCGCGCTGGTGAGCCTGTCGTTCTTCCTGGTGTGGCAGCGGCAGCTGAAGCTCCAGCTCGCCCAGCAGGCCACGCTGGGTCCCGGCGACCTCGACGCGTCAGCACCCATCGCCGCCAAGTCCTCGGCGTCCTCGTAAGTCCCCAATCTTGCAATCCCCCGACAGCCGTGTTAGCCTTGTGCCAGCGCGATCGCGTGCGCAGACCTCGCCAACCCGATGCAGCGCGGGACGTTAGCCCTCATTCTCATTCTTGCCACTCTGGGGCCGTCGCTCGTCATCGCCATTGTGGGCTTCGCCTCCATCCGGGCGCTCTCCCGCAACCCCGCCGCCGCGCCCAAGATTCAAACCGCCATGGTGCTGGCGTTCATCTTCGCGGCGGCGATCGCCGTCCTCTCCCTCCTCATCTTGTTCCAGGTCTACAGCTCTGCATGAAGACATCGCGCGACCAGGGTGGCGGGCCGACGGTGGTCGCCATCGAGGTGTCGCAGAGCTACGCGAAGCTGCTCGCCGGCACCGCGACCCCCTACCGCATCGAGCGGGTGGCGGCGATCATTCCGCCGGCCGAGGACCTCGACAACCCGACGGCCGCCCTCCGGCGCCTGCTCGACGCGCACGCTTCCGGCGCGCCGGACGTTGGGGTCGTGCTGGCGCGGGACGCCTTCAGCCTCCAGGTGCTTGAGCTGCCGTCGGTGGACGAAAAGGAGCTGGCCTCCATCCTGGAGCTGCAGCTCGGGAAGCTCACGCCGTACCCCCGCGCCGACATCCTCTCCGCGTGGACCATCCTCGGCCGGTTCCGCGAGGGGTACACGAGCGTCGCGCTCGCCATCGCCCGAAAGACGCTCGTCGAGGAGCTCCTGAGCACCCTCCAGCGCAAGGGAATCGCGGCCCGGTGGATCACGGTGAGCACGGAGGGGCTGGCCGGCTGGTGGGGGCGGTACGCCGCCGCGCGCACCGGCGAGCCCGGCGAGCTGACCGCGCTCGTCGATCTCGACACCGCCTCCACGGACTGCGCGGTGTTCGCCGCCGACCGCCAGCTGGTCTTCGCCCACAGCGTGCCCAGTGGCACGAGCCACCTCACGACGCCCGTCGCCCAGCAGCGATGGCTGGGCGACTTGGAGCGGTTGCCGCGCCTGCTGCTGCACGAGAGCGTGCGCGGGCGGCTCGCGCGCGCGGTCTTCACCGGGCGGCTGGCCGGCCTGGAGGAGTTGGTGGAACGGCTGGGCGGCCAGTGGGGGATTCCGCTGGAGCGAGTGGACGCCCTGGAGCCCTTCGACCCGTCGGCGGACGTGCGCCAGCGGGTGGCGGAGGAGCCCATGTCGTTTACAGCGCTCGCCGGATGCCTCGCCGGCGGAGCCCTCCCGCGCATCGACCTCACACCGCCGGAAGCCCGCGTCTCGCAGATGCTGCGCCGACGCGCCCAGGAGCTGACGCGCTGCGCTGTGAGCGCCATGGCCGTGGTCGTCCTGGTCGCCCTGCTCTGCGTGGAGCGCATCGTCATCCTGCAGCAGCACCTCGCGGATGTGCGCGACCGCCTGTCGCGCGTGGAGGGACCGGCGACGACCAGTATTCGCCGGCAGCAGCTCATGCGCGACGTCCATCAGTGGTTGACGGCCCCCCGCAGCGCCCTCCGGCTGCTCGATCACGTGGCCGGCGCCTCGGACGCCCAGATCACCGTCAGGCAGCTGACGATGGACGCCAGCGGCCCGGTGACGATCCGAGGGAGTGCTGAGACGATGGGGGCGGCCTTCGCGTTCATTGATCGGCTGGAGGCGGGCGACGTGTTCTCCGCGGTGCACGCCCGGTCGGTGGCCAAGGCCAAGGGGCGCGACGCCGCCGGGGCGGAGTTCGAAATCGTGTGCGAGTGGGCCGGATCCTGATGGGGCCGTGGTGGAGGCACTGGCAGCGCCTAACCCGGGTCCAGCGGATCGCCGCGGCGGTGGTCGGCGGCGTGCTGGGGCTAATGCTGGTCGATGCCATGTCGCTGCGGCCGCTGCGCCGTCGATTGGGCGCCTTGCGCGCGGAGGTGTCCGCCGCCGAGCAGCGGCTCGTCACCTCCCTCCAGGCCAGCGGCCGGGCGGACGAGGTGGCGCGCGCGTACGAGGCCTACCAGCCGTACGTGCAGCCGCCCGCCAAGCCCGACGTGGAGCTGGCGGCGGTGCTGACCGAGGTCGAGACGGCGGTGCGCGACGCGGGCATGGTGCTGCTCAACCTCAAGCCC
>CAYJWO010000025.1:2700-8813 GCA_964373825.1 uncultured Planctomycetales bacterium | reverse complement strand
AGTACATCGCCACGGGTGAGCGTCCGTTCGCGCCCAAAGGCGAAGCGTTTGACCGTGCGGTCGCCTTCTGGAAGACGCTGCCGACGGATGCCGACGCCCGCTTTGATCGGCAGCTCACGATCGATGCCTCAAGCGTTGCCCCACAAGTGACGTGGGGGACGAACCCGGGCATGGTTGTCGACGTAACCGACAAGGTCCCCCAGCCCGACCAGGTGCCCGGCTACACCCGCAAGGACGTCGAGCAGGCGCTGGCGTACATGGGCCTGGTTCCTGGAACACCCATCACGCAGATTCCAGTGGACACCGTGTTCATCGGCAGCTGCACGAACTCGCGGATCGAGGATCTGCGCACCGCCGCCCGCGTCTTCAACGGCCGCAAGGTGGCACCGGGAGTCAAGGTGCTCGTCGTGCCCGGCTCACAGCAGGTGCGCGCGCAGGCCGAAGCCGAAGGGCTGCACGACATCTTCCGTGCGGCCGGGGCCGACTGGCGCCAGTCCGGCTGCAGCATGTGCCTGGGGATGAATCCGGATCAGCTCAAGCCGGGCGAGCGGTGCGCCTCCACGTCCAACCGGAACTTCGAGGGCCGCCAGGGCAAGGGCGGCCGCACGCACCTCGTCAGCCCGGAGATGGCCGCCGCCACCGCCGTCGCCGGCCGCTTCGTGGACATCCGCACGTGGAACCTGGCATGATCATCGGATTCGGCACGTGTCTCGCGGGCCGCGACGGGATCGGTGAGCGGCACGTCGTCCGGCCCGAGCGGGCACGGAGTCCCGCCGCAGGCGGGACGAGCGAGGGCCGGACGATGAGCGCAGGCCGACACGCCGGGGCGGCCAAGCGCTGACGCGAACCGATCCCGGAGAAGGCCCGCGCGAGACAACAACACGCACATGACGCCATTTCAAACACACCGTGGACTCATCGCAACGCTGGATCGGGCGAACGTGGACACCGACCAGATCATCCCGAAGCAGTTCCTCAAGGCCATCGGGCGCACCGGCTTCGGCGAGCACCTCTTTCACGACTGGCGCTACCAAGCGGATGGCCGTCCGAATCCCGCGTTCGAGCTCAACGCGCCGCGCTTCCGCGGCGCTTCGATCCTGGTCGCGCGGGGCAACTTCGGCTGCGGCTCCAGCCGTGAGCACGCGGTCTGGGCGCTGCAGCAGTACGGCCTCAGCACCATCATCGCCCCCCGCCATCGGCGGGGCGATCGTCAGATGCCGGCCTTCGCCGATATCTTCCGGACGAACTGCATGAAGAATGGTCTCCTCACCGTGGAGCTGGCGGAGCCGGAGGTGGACGAGATCTTCCAGATGGCGGGACGCTACGAGGGGCTGGAGGCGACGGTGGACTTGGACCGGCAGCGCGTGACGCTGCAACTGCCCGAGGAGCTGGCCTTTCTCTTAGAGATCGACGCGGCCGTCAAATCACGGCTCGTCCACGGCCAGGACGTCTTCGGGATCGCCCTGCAGCACGAGCAAGCCATTCAGGCGTTTGAGCGCCTCCACGACCCCCAGTGGTCTACGGCTTCTGGGCCTCAATAGCCCCGCTCCACAGATCTAACTGTTGGCCGTCGACGTAGACGTTGCCGCCCGTGCGCTCCATTTTCGTCTTCTCGCGGGCCCGGGTGGGATCCGGCGCGTAGGTCACCTTGAGGGGGCGCGCCTTAGCCTCCTCGACCGTCGCTCCCCAGCGCAGCCCGATGATGTTTCGATGCACTCCAAATGAGCCGTCGGGCTGGCGCACCTGGTCCCAGAAAATCTGCACGGTCTGCGGCTTCGGCACCCGGCTGAGCTCGAAGAACACCGAGGCCTGCCGGTCACCGTGCGGCAGCACCGTCAGCCGCTCGTCATCCGGCTGGAAGATCTCCGTGACGACGCTCGACACCAGCCCCTGAACCGCTTCCTGCACCGTGTGGAGTGCCGCGGCTTGCTCGCCCAGCTCGATACGGGTCGCTCGCACCGTCTCCTGGAGGTCGCTGAGCTCCTCCCGCTGCGCCTTGTCCTGCGCGCGCTGCTCGTCCTGCGCGGCCCGCACCTCCTCCAGGGCGAGGCGGACGTCTTCGAGTTTCTGGTCGTACCGGTCCAGCTCCTTGAGCAGCGGGGTGGTTTTCACGACATAACCGAACTCGCGGATCCAGTCGAACTCCAGCAGCACAAACCCGCTGAGACCGGCAAGGAGGGCCAGCCAGCCATGCTGCCATCGTTGGTTGCGCCAGGCGATGATCGTCGCCGCCCCGCAGGTCAGCAGGATCGCGGCCCCGAGGAGGGCCAAGAGCCCGCCGAGCCATTCGCTCATCGCCGCCCCGCCGGTGACGGGTTCTCCCCCGGCCGCAGCTGCACGAATTTCTCCGGCGGCTCGCCGAAGGCGCGCGTGCCGGGGTTGAGGAGCTCCTTGATATCCAGCCACATGCCGTCGCGCGAGTACGCGGCGATGTCGTGCCGCTGCGTGTCCATGCGGATGGCGTCCTCCGGGCACGCTTCCACGCAGTAGCCGCAGTAGACGCACTTGCCCAAATCGATGTCGAAGCTCTTCGGGTACTTCTCGATGTTCGGATCCGGATGCTCTCCCGCCACGATGTAGATGCACCGGGCCGGGCACACGGTCTCGCACATCATGCAGGCGACGCACCGCGGGGTGCCGTCTTCCCGCTGGGTCAAGCGGTGGCGGGTGCGCAGGCGCGGCGACATCTGCCGCTGCTGATCCGGATACTGGATGGTCACCGACGCCGGCACGTGGCGAAACAAGCCGACCCGGTGGGCGATGTGCAGGAACAGGTTGCGCCAGAAGTGGACCGACGTGAGCCACAGCCCCTGCGCGATGGCGGGCAGGTAGATTCGCTCCCACCAGTTCATCGGCCGGCGCCGGTGCGCCTCGCGAAGACGATGCAGCAGCTGATCGCTCAGACTCACCATGGGACGTCAAGGCAAAAGGCAAAACGCAAAAGGTAAAACCACAAGTGAAAAGGTAAAACTGTTGCCCAGTTGCTTTTGGCTGTTACCTTGTGGTTTTGCCTTTTGCCTTTTTCCTTCTGCCTTGGTCATTGGGTTGCGACGACGAGGACGCTGGTGACGACGATGTTCGCCAGCGACAGCGGAAACAGCACCTTCCAGCCCAAGTGCAGCAGCTGGTCATACCGGAACCTCGGCAGCGTCCACCGGATCAGCATGAACAGCCAGATGAACGCGCACACCTTCATCGTGAAGCTCAGGACCCCTAAGCCCACGTAGGCGAGATGCCCCACGGAGGTCACACCGCCCCACGGCCACTGGAACCCCGCCGGGGTCAAGTACGGCACCTGCCAACCGCCGAAGAACAGCACCGTGGTCAACGCCGACACCAGGACGATCTCCACGAAATCCGTCAGGAAGAAGAGGCCGAACTTCATCCCGCTGTACTCGGTGAAGAACCCGATGATCTCCGGCTCCCCCTCGGGGAGGTCGAAGGGTATCCGCTTCGTCTCAGCGAGTGCCGCGGTCATGAAGATCAGGCAGCCGACCGGCTGCACGCACACCCCCCACGCCGGCAGCCAGCCGCCTGCCCAAGCCCCGCCCTGCGCGAGGACGATGCGATGCAGATCCATCGTGCCGTACCAGACGATGGCGCCGATGAGCGACACGCCCAGGGCGATCTCATACGCGATCATCTGGGAGGACGCCCGCAAACCGCCGAGCGTCGCCAGGTTGCTGCCGGAGTTCATCCCGGCGAGGACCACGCCGTACACGCTGAGCGACGCCAGGGCTAAGACAAACAGGAGCCCCGCGTTGATGTCGGCCACCTGCAGCGGAATCACCCGCCCCCACACGTGCAGCGGCGGCCCGATGGGAATCGCGCAGAACGCCATCAGCGAGAAGAAGACCGAGATCGCGGGTGCCAGGGTGTGGAGGAACCGATCTGCCGTCGCGGGGACGAAGTCCTCCTTCGTCAGCAGCTTGATGACATCGGCCAGCGCGTGCAGCAGTCCCAGGCCGCCGAGCTTCCTGAGCAGCCAGTTGACGGGGGCCGCCCACCACCACGGGAGCGTGAAGTAGGCGCGGTTGGCCCCCACGCGATCCTGCATGAGCGCGCTTTGCTTGCGCTCCAGCCAGGTCTGCAGGCCGGCGAAGTTCAGCACCCCGCCGAGCACCAGAACACTCACGCCCAGCTTGATGGCCAGCTCAAGGATCATCGCGCCAGCACCGCCCCCTGGTCGCCGAGCGACTGGTACGTCATGCCGCGAAACGGCGCGTGCCCCTCGGCGAGCTGCGTGAAGACGGCGGCGGCGGAGGCGAAGGCGGTCTCCCGCCCGCACGCGCGGGCGAGCGCTGCACAGATCTCCCATTCCGGCTTTGCTTCGCCCCAGGGGGTGAGGGCGGCGAAGATGCGCTGCACGCGCCCGTCCACGTTGGTGAACGTGCCATCCTTCTCCGCGTAGGCCGCAGCCGGCAGCACCACGTGCGCCAGCCGCGCGGTGGCGTGGTCATTGGGGCCGATGAAGACGACCAAGGGGGTCCGCCGCGCGACCTCCTCCACCAGGGCGGCGGGCCAGAGCGCCGTGAGATCCTGCGTGCAGACGATGAGCGCCTTCACCTGCCCCTGGGCGGCCGCCTCGAGGAGGGCGTCCGCGCCCTCCGCCAGCCCGAGGGCCGCCGCCCCGCGCGCGTTGGGCGATTTGTCCGGGTGGATCAGGAACGCGTCCCCGGCACCCTGCGGCGGGCGCTGGAAGACGAGGCACCCCATGCCCAACTCCCCGAAGACGCGCTGGGCCGCGTAGAGATCCTCGTTCGTCAGGTGGCTGGAGAGGATGACGCCGACCTGGTCCGCCTGGCGGGCGTCAACGAGCGGCTGCAGCGTCCGGCCGATGCGGGCGAGCGCCTCGTCCCACGTCGCCGGGCGCAGGGTCCCGTCCTCGCGAAGCTGCGGATGGGCCAGCCGGGATTGGTCGATCGCCTTGTAGCCGTAGCGGCCCTCGTCGCACATCCACCACTGGTTGACGTCCGGATGGTAGCGGGGCTTCAGGCGCATCACCCGCTCGCCGTCCGCGATGTGCGGCCGGTGCGCGCGCTCGCGGTTCGTGTGGATCTCGATGTTGCACCCCCGCGCGCAACCGGGGCACACCGACTTCGCCGTCCCGAGGTACCACACGCGGCACTTGAACCGGAAGTCGCGATCGGTCAAGGCGCCCACAGGGCAGATGTCGACGACATTGCCCGCGTACTTGTTGTCGAGCGTCGAGCCTGGCTGCAAGCCAATTTCGGCGTGGTCACCCCGGTTGAAGATGCCGAACTCCCCGGTCTTGCTGATCTCGTCGGTGAACCGCACGCAGCGCGAGCAGAGGATGCACCGCTCCTGGTCCAACATGACGGTCGGGCCCACGGGGATCGCCTTGCGCTTCTTGACCTTGGTCTCATTGAAGCGCTGGTCGTAGAGCCCGTACTCCATGTAGTAGTCCTGCAGCCAGCACTCGCCCGCCTGGTCGCACACCGGGCAGTCCAGCGGATGGTTGGCAAGCAGGAACTCCAGGACGCTCTGGCGGCCCTGGAGCGTCTTGTCGCTCGTCGTCTTCACCACCATCCCCTCGGCCGCGCGCGTGTAACAGGCAATCTGCAGCGTCGGCATCCCCTCGATCTCGACGAGGCAAATGCGGCAGTTGCCGGCGATCGACAGCCCCGGGTGGTAGCAGTAGAACGGCACCGGGCTGTTCGCCTGCTCGCACGCCTGCAGGACGATCGTGCCCTCCGGCACCGTCACCGGCTTGCCGTCGATCGTCAGCGTGAGACGCTTCGCGTCGGGCGCGATCTGCGGTTGGGGATAGGAACCCACTTCAGTCATCAGGCTCCCTGCAGCGCCGGCGAGGCGGCGAGGTCGCAGCGCTGTTCCCGGATATGGAATTCGAATTCGTCACGGAACTTCGTGATGTAGCTCTGTACCGGCCACGCCGCCGCGTCGGCGAACACGCAGATCGTGCGCCCTTCCATGTTCCCGGCCACCCCCAGCAGGATGTCCAGGTCCTGCGGGCGGCCGTGGCCCTGCAGGATCCGATCGACGATCTTGAAGATCCAGCCCGTCCCCTCGCGGCACGGGGAGCACTGGCCGCACGACTCGTGCGCGAAGAACTTGGCCGCGTACCACAAGGC
>CAYJWO010000025.1:0-2690 GCA_964373825.1 uncultured Planctomycetales bacterium | reverse complement strand
ATGACGATGACGCCGGCCGAGCCGGCCATCGTGCCCGCAGCGAGGAGCGAATCGAACTCCATGGGAACACTGATTTCGTCCGCGCGCAGCATCTTTGCGGAGATGCCGCCGGGGATGACGGCTTTCAGCTGTCGCCCTTCCGGCACGCCGCCGGCCGCCTCGATCAGCTCCCGCAGCGTGGCCCCGTGGGACGCCTCGTACAAGCCGGGCTTTTGCACGTGGCCGCTGAGCGAGAAGAGTCGGGTGCCGCCGCTCTTGCCGTGGCCCAGCTTGGCGAACCACGACGCCCCTTTCGCGATGATGGTGGGCACGCAGGCGAGCGTCTCGACGTTGTTGATGACGGTCGGCGATGCGAAGAGGCCGGCGAGAGCCGGAAACGGCGGCTTGAGCCGCGGGAAGCCCTTCTTGCCCTCCAGCGACTCCAGCAGTGCGGTCTCCTCGCCGCAAATGTAGGCCCCCGCCCCGCGGTGGACCGCGATCTCCAGCGACATGTCGGTATCGAAGATCCGCGACCCGAGGAACTTGGCCTCGCGCGCTTCCGCGATCGCCCGCTCCAGGACCCGTGTTGGCTCCACGTATTCGCCGCGGATGTAGACGTACGCCTTGCGGCAGCCGGTCGCGTACGCGGCGATGAGGCTGCCCTCGATGAGCCGGTGCGGGTCCTTGCAGATCAGATAGCGGTCCTTGATCGTGCCGGGCTCGCCTTCATCGGCGTTGACCACGAGAAATTTCGGCTTTGGGCTGTCCTGGGGGATGAAGCTCCACTTCTTGCCGGTGGGAAACCCCGCACCGCCCAACCCCCGCAGGTTGGAGGCGGTGACTTCCTGGATGACCTGCTCCGGTGTCATCGTCGTGAGCGCCTTGCGAGCGCTCTGATACCCGTCGCTGCGCAGGTACACCTCGAGCGTGTGCGAGTCCTTGAGCGTGAACCGCTTCGTCAGCGCCGGCTCCACGAGCCCGACGGTCCCGCGGAACGCCAGCGGCAGCTGCGGCAGCTCCTCCGGCCGCTGCACCAGGGCGTCGACGACCTCGGACGTGAGGGGACCGACGTACCGGTCGTTCACCTGCGCGACCGGGGCCTGCTCGCACGCGCAGAGGCATTCGACCGCGGAGAGGGTATAGCGGCCGTCCAGGGTCGTCTCGCCCGGCCGGATCCCCAGCCGCTCGGACAGCGCCGCCAGCTGCCCCTCGGCTCCCTGCAGGGCGCACGCGATGTTCATGCACACCTGGACGTGGTACCGGCCGACCGGCTGCTGGTGGTAGAGGGAGTAGAACGTCACCACCTCGTGCACGTGCGCGGGGGAACTGCCGACGAGCCCGGCCACCCACGCCTCGGCCTCCGGGGTGACGCGGCCGAGGGACTCTTGCACGAGGTGCAGCAGCGGCAGCGTCGCCGCCCGTGGCTGTTCATACCGAGCGAGCATCGCCTCGGCCTCAGACTGGAGTGACGCAAATGCGTTCATTGGTTCATTTGTTCACTGGTTCACTGGTTCACTGGTTCGTTTGTCAAACAGCCAATGAACCGATGAACCACTGAACCAGTGAACGCTGTTCGGGCGGTTCATCGGTCCATCTCTCCGCCGATCATGTTGACCGAGCCGAACGTCGGGACGATGTCGGCCAGGAGGTCGCCGATGAGGAGCTCGCCCAGGGCCCCCATGATCGTAAAGCACGGCGGGCGCACCCGGACGCGGTACGGCCGGTCGCCGCCGTCGCTGACGACGTAGAACCCCAGCTCGCCGTTGGCCCCCTCGACCGCGCTGTAGTACGCCCCTGGCGGCGGCCGGATGCCGTGGCCGAGCATGATGAGCTTGAAGTGGTGCATGAGGCCTTCGATGTTGCCGTAGGCGTCCTCTTTGGCCGGCAGCACCGCGCGGCGGTCCGGGGCGTTGATCCGCTCGTGGAACCCGCGGGTCGACCCTTCTAGCGTCGGGTCGAGCGTGACGCGAGCGCTCTTGAAGCCCTCGACGCGGCCCATCTTTGCCTCGTCGACCATCACGTCGGCCGGCAGGACGCGCCCTTCGTAGTCCACGTTGAGCGGCCCGCCCGGCAGCTGGGCGAGCGCTTGCTCGACGATCTGGAAGCTCTGCTCCATCTCTTCCATGCGGACCAGGTAGCGGTCGTAGTTGTCGCCGCGCTCGCCGGTCGGCACGTCGAACCGCATGCGGTCATAGGCGAAGTACGGCTGCGCTTTCCGCACGTCCAGGGCGATACCGCTGGCGCGCAGGAACGGCCCGGTGATTCCGTAGCTGATCGCCCGCTCCTTGGTGATGACGCCGGTGCCCCGCATCCGGTCCATGAAGATGCGGTTGCGCGTCAGCAGCGTATCGCACTCCAGCAGCACCTTGCGGACCTCCTCGATCGCCGTGCGCGTGCGCTCGGCGAACCCTTCGGGCAAGTCCGCCTTGACCCCGCCCACGCGGCCGTACGAAATCGTCAGGCGCGCCCCGGTCACCGCCTCGATGAGCTCCCAGATCCACTCGCGCGCCTTGATCATGTAGAGGAAGACCGTGAACGCCCCGAGCTCCATCGCCGAGGCGCCCACGCACGTCAGGTGGTCGGACACCCGGGAGAGCTCGCTCATGATGACCCGGATGCACTGCGTGCGCTCGGTCGCCTCGATGCCCAGCAGCCGCTCTACCGCGAGGCAGTAGCCGAAGTTGTTGATGAGGGGCGAGACGTAGTTAGAT
>CAYJWO010000024.1:3864-8984 GCA_964373825.1 uncultured Planctomycetales bacterium | reverse complement strand
GGGGAGCAGCGGGCGAAGGAAATCGTCGCCAAGCTGCAGGGCAAGGTGGGCAAGTACGCGCTGATCCAGTCGCGGGGTGTCTCCGATGAGCCCGCGACGCCCGAAGAGGCGACGATTGAGGACGAAGCGGTCGCGGTGCTGGTCCAATTGGAGTATCGCAAGCCGGAGGCGAAAGAGATGGTCCGGGCGGCCCTTGCCCGTAACCCCAAACTGAAAACGACCGAGGAGCTGCTGAACGAGGTGTACCGCCAGCAGCGGTTGGCGATGGCGCCAGCATGACCATGAGGAGACGGCGGCGATGAAGCCGGGACCGCGACGCGCTGCCGCGACACGTCTCCCGGAGCCCCTACCGGTCCACCCACCGGCCGCTGAGGCTGAAGATGAGCAGATCTTCAATCTCAGCCTGCGCCCGAAGCGGTTTGAGGAGTTCGTTGGGCAGCGGCAGATTGTCGAGAACCTCCGGGTGGCGATGCAAGCCGCCCAGCGGCGCGGGGAGCCGCTGGAGCACTTGCTGCTCGCCGGCCCCCCAGGGTTGGGCAAGACGAGCGTCGCGCACATCGTCGCCCAGGAGATGGGGGCGAAGATCACCGCGACCAGCGGACCGGCCATCGGGCGGGCGGGAGATCTCATCGGCGTCCTGACGAACCTAGGGCAGGGCGACATCCTGTTCATCGACGAGATCCACCGACTCTCAAAAGTCGTCGAAGAGTTCCTCTACCCGGCCATGGAGAACTACGAGATCGACTTCGTGATCGACAAGGGGCCGTACGCGAAGACGATCAAATTCCGCCTCAAGCCGTTCACGTTGATCGGCGCCACCACGCGGGCGGGCCTGCTGTCGAATCCGCTACGCAGCCGGTTCGGGATGACCTACAACCTCGAGTTCTACTCCCCGGAGGAGCTCGTCGAAGTCATTCAACGCTCGGCGCGCATCCTCGGGGTGACCGTCGAGGCGGAGGCGGCCCGGACGATCGCGCAGCGCTCGCGCGGCACGCCGCGGATCGCCAACCGGCTCCTGCGCCGGGTGCGCGACTACGCCCAGGTGAAGTCTCAGGGAGCCATCACGAAGGCGGTGGCTGACGCCGCCTTGAGCGCGCAGGGGGTGGATGCGTTCGGGCTCGACGCGTTGGACCGCAAGGTGCTGCGCGCCATCATCGACTTCTACGGCGGGGGGCCGGTGGGGATCGAAGCGTTAGCGGCAGCGCTCAACGAGGAGCGAGATACGATCGTCGACGTCGTGGAACCGTTCCTGCTGTCGGTGGGGTTGTTGAAGCGCACGGCTCGCGGACGCAAAGCGACTCGGTTGGCCTATCAGCACGTGGCCGCGGTGAAGCAGCAGGACGCGGACTTGTTTGCGGTCACGACATGACGCCCGATCTCCCCTCACTGGGCCGCGCACTCATGTGGTGCGGACTCGTGTTCCTGGTTGTCGGAGGGCTCCTGCTACTTGGTGGGCAACTTCCCTGGATGGGGCGCTTGCCGGGTGACATCGCGATCCGGCGGGATGGGTTTTCCTTCTACCTCCCGCTGGCGACGTGTCTGGTCCTCAGTGCGTTCGTCAGCGCGGTCTTGTGGCTCGTGGGGCGGTTCCGGTGATGCCCTGTGGTTCACGGGTGCTGCTCGGGTTCCTCGCGGCCGCGGGGTTCGGTCTCGCGCAGCCAGCCGAGGCGCAGCCGAGTCCGGAGTGGATCCGCGTGGCGGTGGTGCGCGATGGGGCTGAAGTGGAGCTTCAGGTGCACGGCCCCTTCACGCTGCGCGCGCGGCACACGCACGAGCCCATTCAAGAGGGCCGCCGGTTGGAGCCGGTGTCCGTGCAGGCGGTGCCCGAGGGCCTGCGGTTGGGCAGCGACGTGCTGCCGTACCCCGGGGTGCTCGTCGAAGCCGCCGAGGGCGCCTTGATCAGCTTGAACGGCCAACGACTACATGGGGCGGTGGAGATCATTCGCCAGGAAAACTTGACCGTGCTGGCCATCAACCACGTGGGGCTCGAGGACTACCTGCGGGGCGTGCTCAGCAAGGAGGCGCCGGATTACTGGCCGCCAGAGGCGCTCAAGGCGATCGCCATCGCCGCCCGCACCTATGCGCTGTACCAGCGGTTCACGAAAGCTGAGGTGGATTACGACGTGACGGGCGACGTCCTCTCGCAGCTCTACGGCGGCAAGACCGCGGAAAAGCACGCCACCAGCCGGGCGGTGGACGCCAGCGAGGGGCTCATCCTAACGTTTCAGGGCCAGCTGTTTCCCGCGTTCTACCACTCGACATGCGGAGGGGTGACGGAGCACGCCCGGGCGATGGGAAACTTCAACGTGGCACCGCTGCAGGGCGGTGTCGTGTGCGAGCTCTGCTCGGCATCGCCATTCTACGCGTGGCGGCGCCGGCTGACACCGGCCGATATCCGCTGGGCGCTGCGGCAACAGGGCCACGGGGCGGTGGGGGCGGTGACAGATCTGCGAGTGGTGAAGCGAAGCGCGTCCGGACGGATCGAACAGCTGACCATCGTGGGGAGCGAGCGGACCCATCGGCTGACCGGCTATGAGTTTCGCCGCCTGTTCGGGTTCGAGCGCATCCGCAGCCCCTGGTTCACCGTGGTCGCGATGCCCGATGCGTTCATCTTGGACGGCCGCGGCTGGGGGCATGGGGTGGGGCTTTGCCAATGGGGGGCGGCGGAGCTGGCGCGCCGCGGAGCTACGGCGAGGGAAATCCTGGCGTTCTACTATCCGCAATCCACGCTGGTGCGCCTCAGCGAGTTGGCGGGCCAGCCACTGATGATCATAGGAGGGCCGTAATGCCTGAGCAAGCGGCGAGCGCGCCGGGTCCCATGGCCATGGTGTTTCCGTTTGCGGTCATGTTCCTGATTTTCTACGTGCTCGTGTTTCGCCCGCAGACGAAGGCGCGCAAGGCGCACGAGACGATGTTGAAGAACTTAAAGAAGCATGACGACGTGGTGACGACCGGAGGGTTGCTGGGAACTGTCGTCAACGTGAAGCCGGACACCGTGACGCTGCGCATCGATGAGAATGTGCGAGTTGAGGTGGAGCGATCGGCCATCGCCAGGGTGGTGAAGTCGCGCAGCGCTCAACCGGACGCCGCGCCGGTCGGGAGCGGCGCGTGATGCCCGCGTCGTTGCGCTGGCGCCTCCCGGTGGCGCTCGCCGTCGTGGCCCTGGCGGCATGGTACGCGTTTCCGCTGCAGCAGCGCATCAGCCTTGGGCTGGATCTCCAGGGCGGCATGCACCTCGTGCTGCGGGTCGACACGCGCGAGATGACGACCGCGGTGAAGGACCAGGACGTCACCGCGACCGCCATCGAGATCATCCGCAACCGCGTCGACCAGTTCGGGGTGCGTGAGCCGCTCATCCAGCGGCAGGGCGTGGATCACATCCTCGTCCAGCTGCCGGGGATCACCGACCGCGAGCGGGCCCTCAGCCTCATCGGCAAGACCGCGCTCTTGGAGTTTCTGCTGGTGTCGGAGCGCCAACAGCTCATTGAGCAGTCGCTCGACGGGTCGGTGCCAACCGGCTACCGGCTGCTGGAGGGTTCGGATGGCACGCCGTATCTGCTGGAGACGGACGAGGGATTGACCGGCGCCGTCTTGGCCGACGCGTGGGTGGAGCCGGGCGAACTGGGGTTGCCGGAGGTGAGCTTCCGGCTCACGCGGGAGGGAGCCAAGCAGTTCGGCCTGCTGACTGGCGCCAACATCAACCGGCGGCTAGCCATCGTGCTCGATGGGGTGGTGCAATCCGCTCCGACGATTCAAAGCCGCATCACCGATCAGGGCCGCATCACCGGGCAGTTCAGCAGCGAGGAGGCGCACGATCTGGCCATCATCCTCCGGGCCGGTGCGCTGCCCGCTCCGATCGTCGTCGAGGAGGAGCGCACCATCGGGCCGTCGCTGGGTCGCGATTCCATTCGCTCCGGGCTGTTGGCCACGACGGTCGGCGGCGGCCTGTTAGCACTCTTCGTGATGGGCTACTACCTCCTGGCCGGTGTGGTGGCCATCGGGGCGCTGACCCTGAACCTGCTGCTCATCCTTGGAGGCTTGGGCTATTTCCACGCCACGCTAACACTGCCCGGGATCGCCGGGATGATCCTGACGCTCGGCATGGCGGTGGACGCCAACGTGCTGATCTACGAGCGCATTCGAGAGGAGCTGAAAGGGGGCCGGCCGCTGAGCCTGGCGATCGCGAACGGCTACGACCGCGCGTTTTCGGCCATCTTCGACTCCAACGTGACGACGCTGATCGCCGCGTTCTTCCTCTACTGGTTCGGGACCGGCCCGATCCGCGGGTTCGCGATGACGTTGGGCATCGGGCTTCTCGCCAGCTTCTTCACCGCGCTGTTTGTGACGCGCATTCTGTTCGACCTGTTGTTGGGCAGCGGCGCGCTCAAGAGCCTTCGCATGGCGCAGGTGTTCGGCCAAACGCGGTTCGACTTCATCGGCAAGGGGAGGTGGTGTGGTGCGCTCTCCGGCGTGGCGATCGTCATCGCCATCGTGTCGTTTGTCGGGAGGGGCGAGGCGCGCTACGGCATCGATTTCACCGGCGGGCTGCTGCAGGAGTATCGGCTCAGCCGATCGGTGACGGTGGATGAAATCCGCGGAGCCCTAGCCAACGTCGGGTTGGGCGACGCGGTCATCCAGCAGTTCGGTGAGCCGACCGACTGGCTGATCCGCACGCGCAGCGCGACCGAGCAGGAGATTCAAACCGCACTGGCCAAAACGGAGCAGGGCATGCGCGGGACGTTTGCCGACGCGGAGCCTGGCTTGGTGCGGCTGGAGCGCGTCGGCCCCACGGTCGGAGCGATTCTTCGGCAAAAGGCGTGGCTGGCGATCGCGTGGTCGATGCTGGGGATTCTTGTCTATGTTGCGCTGCGCTTTCGCCACTGGGATTTCGGGTTGGCGGCGCTCATCGCCCTGGTCCATGACGTGATCATCGCGACGGGAGCGTTGTGCGTCACGAACCGAGAAATCGATCTCGTCATCGTCGCGGCCCTCATGACCATCGCCGGGTTCTCGGTCAACGACACGATCGTCATCTACGACCGGGTGCGGGAAAACCTGCGGCTTAACCGCAAGTGGACGCTGCGCGAGATCATCAACGTGAGCGTTAACCAGACCCTGTC
>CAYJWO010000024.1:0-3764 GCA_964373825.1 uncultured Planctomycetales bacterium | reverse complement strand
GAGGCCCGGCGGTTTCTGCGTCCGCAACTCGAGGCGCTGGACGACCCCTTCCTGCTGCCCGACATGGAGCGGGCGGTCAGCCGCATCCGCCGGGCGGTCGCTCGACGGGAGCCCATTGTGGTGTTCGGCGACTCGGATGTTGACGGCCTGACGGCCAGCGTCATCGTCTACGAAGTGTTGCGCGGGTTGGGTGCCGTGGTGCGCGTCGTGTGCGCGAACCGCGCCCGTGACGGCTACGGCCTGCCGGCCTCGCTCGTCCGGCGGCTGTGCCGAGGCGGGGTGTCGCTGGTCGTTCTCGTTGACTGCGGCACGAACCAGCCTGAGGCGATTGCGCAGCTCGCGGCGCGCGGGATTGACACGGTGATCTTGGACCACCACGTGCCGCTCCACGGACGCCCGTCCTGTCACGCGCTGGTCAATCCCGTCCAGGGACACTCCTCGGTGGGCACGGGTCGAGCGGCTCGAGCGGGGTCTGGATTGTGCAGCGCTGGGCTCGCCCTGAAGCTTGCCCAAGCGTGTCTCGCCGGAGAGCCTCCGGAGCGGTTGGAACCCTACCTGGATCTCGCGGCTCTCGGGACGCTCGCGGACTGCGCACCCATCCTCGCCGACAACCGAACCATGGTAGCTCTGGGCACACGCCGCATCGTCGCCGGGCCGCGATGGGGCCTGCAGCGACTGGCACGATCCACCGGTGTGCTTCGGGCCGACCCAGAGGAGGTGACGCGCCACCTCATCCCCCGGCTCAATGCCAGCGGCCGGTTGGGGGATCCGTCAGCGATCTGGCATCTCCTGCACAGCGGAGCGGGGACGGAAGGCGAGGCCGGGGCATGGACGTCGCAGGCGAACACCGCGCACGAGACCATGCGCCTGTGGTTCCGGCGGACCATCGCCGAGGCGCACGAGCAGGTCAACCGCCTCCACTTCCGGGATCAGTTCGCCATCCTCGTTAGCCGTCCCGGCTGGCATCGCGGCCTCATGGGCATCGTGGCCTCGCAGCTCGCCGAGCGATGGCAACGCCCGGCGATCGCCGTCGCCTTCACCGGTCACCAGGGGATCGGGTCCGGGCGCTCGGTGGGAGGATTCGATCTGCTCCAGGCGTTGCGCCAATGCCAGGACGCGCTCGTCACTTTTGGAGGGCACGCGCAGGCGTGTGGGCTCACCGTGCTCTCGCGCCAACTGGAGGTCGTGCGCCAACGGGTGAACGACCATGCCAAGGCGTCTCTGGGAGCCGCCGTCGGCCGCGCCGTGCGCGCGGTCGACCTCGAACTACCGCTGTCCGCGCTGACGTCAGCGTGGACGGCTGAGGTCCCGCGACTAGCCCCATTCGGGCGCGGCAACCCGCGGCCGACAGTGGTCCTGCGAGGGGTGGCGTTCGAATCGAAGTCCGCGCGCACCGGATGGGTCGCGGATCGAACTGCTCGGCTTCCGGTGAAAGGATCAATCCCCGTGGGTGGGGCGGGGGAGCGTTACGACGTCGTGGTGAGCCCGGTACTAACCGACGCGCAGGTGGTGCTTACGCTGCTTGAGGCACGCAGCGCACGGGAGCTTTCGGGACCCGTCCCGTACGCAGACAGGCGGTACACACCGCAACCCGTCTGACCGCGCCGTCCAGCCGGACGCGGGTGCGTTGGAGGTTGGGCAGAAATCGCCGCAGATTCGTTCGCACGATCTTGCGTCCCACCCCGCCTTGCTTCTTCGGCATCCCGCGCTTCGTGATGGTACGTCCCCTGACGGGAATCTTGCCGCAGATGGTACACCGTCGCATGAGTCAATTTCCTCGTTGATGCCCACAGCCCCAGGAGCGACCCATTATAGCGGCAGGCCCCGCCTAGGACAAGTGCCGGACCCGCGCCGGCCCATCCGATATCTCAAGGGGGTCGGGCCGCACCGCGCCGGCCTCCTGCAGGCGCTTGGCATCGAGACGGTCGAAGACGTCTGCTACTACCCGCCGCACCGCTACGAGGATCGTCGTCGGCTGCTGACCATTCGCGAGCTGATCCCCGGGGCCTGGGCCACGGTGCGAGCACGGGTGCTCGCCAGAGGATTGCGCCGGATCCGTCGGGGACAGAGTCTCGTGGAAGCGGAGGTCGGGGACGCGACCGGCCGCCTGCGTTGCGTCTGGTTCCATCAACCGTACCTGGTACAGCAGCTGCGCGTGGGCGACGAGCTGATCCTTTACGGCAAGGTGGAGGGGGTTCGTCGGCTTCAACTCACCCATCCGGAGCTGGAACGCTGCGACGCGGACGACGAGCGCTCGCTCCACATGGGCCGCATCGTGCCGATCTATCCCGTCGTGCAGGGGATCAGCCAGCGGTGGCTGCGTCAGTTGACGGCGGTCGCCTTGGACGCTGCGGCGGAGGCCTTGCCGGAGTCCTTGCCAGTACCCCTGCGGCAGGCCCATGGCTGGCCGACGCTATCGGAGGCGCTTCGGGCGCTGCACTTTCCGACATCCGACGACACGCTGCAGCAGGCGCGAGCACGGCTGGCGTTTGAAGAGCTGCTCGTGTTGCAGCTCGGGTTGGCGCGGCGACGGGCTCGAGTTAAGGCGGTGACTAAGCCGCAGCACTACCAGCTGGACGGCCCGCTGACCGACGGCCTCGTGCGCCAGCTGCCCTTCACCCTGACGGCCAGCCAACAGCGCGCGGTCACAGAATGCCTTCACGACATGGCGCAGCCGCACCCGATGCGGCGGCTGCTGCAGGGCGATGTTGGCTGCGGGAAGACCGCCGTGATGCTCTGGCTGACCGCCGTCGCGGTGCAAAGCGGCTACCAGGCGGCGTGGATGGCCCCGACGGAGCTTCTGGCGGAGCAGCACGCGCGGTCCGTGCGAGCGTCGCTGGGTCCGCTGGGCGTGTCCGTCGCACTCTGGAGCCAGGCGGTCGTGGCTCGCGAGCGGCGCCGACAGGCCGTCCAATTGGCCGAAGGAACGTGCGCCGTGGCGGTCGGGACTCATGCGCTCCTCCAGGCGGAGGTGGCGTTCCAGCGTCTTGCACTAGTGGTGATCGATGAGCAGCACAAGTTCGGCGTTCTGCAACGAGCGCGGCTGGCCAAGAAGGCCGACGCCCCCGATGTCCTCATCCTGACCGCGACCCCGATCCCGCGGACCTTAGCACTTTCCCTGTACGGCGATCTGAGCATTTCGACGATCACCGAACTGCCACCAGGACGCCAACCGGTGACCACGCGATGGTACGCCGAAGCTCAGCGGCCCGCCCTCTATGCGCTGCTCCGAGAAGAACTACGCCGTGGTCGCCAGGCGTATGTGGTCTATCCGCTGGTGCAAGAGCATGCGGCCCGGGACGTGCGGGCGGCGACCCAAATGGCGACGCACCTGCAAGCGGCCGTGTTTCCCGAGATGCGGGTGGGCTTGCTGCATGGCCAACTGCGCTCTGTCCAGAAAGAGCAGGTGATGCGACGATTTACCGATGGCGACCTGCAGCTGCTCGTGTCCACCGTGATCGTTGAAGTGGGTCTGGACGTACCGAACGCCACCATGATGGTCATTGAGCACCCGGAGCGCTTCGGATTAGCTCAGCTCCACCAGCTGCGTGGCCGAATCGGCCGGGGAGCTCATGCCGCGACCTGTGCCGTGGTGAGCGATACCACCGATGAGACTGTCCGCGCGCGACTGGAGGCGTTTGTGGACACCACCGACGGTTTTGCCTTGGCGGAGAAGGACTTGGAGCTGCGCGGGCCCGGAGAGCTCCTGGGCCGCCGACAGCATGGGTGGTGGCGGTTGCGATTTGCCAGCCTCACGCGGGACC
>CAYJWO010000023.1:5968-9164 GCA_964373825.1 uncultured Planctomycetales bacterium | reverse complement strand
CCGGGCTCGAAGTGGATGGTGGTCTTGGTGGCGAAGGACTTAAACCCGGGGAGTTGGAGCGACTTGACCCGCATCAATAACCCGCAAAGGCGTTCATTGGTTCACTGGTTCACTTGTTCACTGGTTCACTTGTTCACTGGTTCATTAGCTGACTGGTGGTGGACAGCCAACCGATGAACCAGTGAACCGATGCACCAGTGAACAAAATAGTTAGCCGACGACGTCTTCCCCGCCATCCGCCCCGATGACGTTGCCGGTTACCCAGTGCGCGCCGGAGTTCGCGAGGATCGCGATCGCCCCGGCCACGTCTTCCGGCGTCGTCAGGCGGTGGTGGGGGTTGCGCAGCTTGGACAACTCCATCATCTGCTCGTTGCCCGGGATCTTGCGAAGCGCTGGAGTGTCCGTGACCCCTGCTCGGATGCAGTTGGCCGTGATGTCGTACGGAGCCAGTTCGAGCGCGAGCTGGCGGATGTGCGACTCCAACGCGGCCTTAGCCGCCGACACCGCGCCATACGTCGGCCAGACTCTCGCCCCCCCGGAGCTCGTCATGGCGAACACCCGGGATCCGGGCCCCAAGAGCTTGCGGCCGAGCAGGTCCTGCACCCAGTAGACCAGGCTGTTCGCCATGACGTCGAGCGTCATCTCCATCTGGTCTTTGGTCAACTGCCCCTTCGGGTCGTTGGCGACATACGGCTTGAGCGTCCCGAACGCCAGCGAATGGAGGAGCACGGTGACGGGCGACCCCCCGAGCTTCGGCTGCATCGCGTCGAGCACGTCCTGCCGTTTCGTGGGGTCCGCGGCGTTGACGTTGAAGAAGTGCGCCTGAACCCCTTTGCCCTGCAGCGTCTTGACCAGCTCCTCGACCTGCGGCAGCGTCGCCCGCCGATCCAAGTGCACGCCGATGATGTGCATCCCATGGCCGGCGAGCTCCAGCGCCGTCGCCCGCCCGAACCCGCTGGACGCCCCCAGGATCAACGCCCACTTGCCGGAGAGACCGCTTGCCGTCATCGAACGCCTCCTCGCCGAACGGGGAATCACTGGTGACGGTCGTTAGCGTAACATCGGCCGCCCGGACGGCGCAATCCCTTTTTCGCTCAGGCGGTGTCTCAATTTGCCGGATCCTGCCGCTGCGCCACCCGCCAAATTGAGACACGACTTTCGTTCGTCCCCTCACGGCGCGTACGCGACGGCGATGCGAAAGCGCACTTCAGTCCCCGTCGACCCCTCAGGAAACGGCGCAAACGGCAGGGCCTGGGCCAGCCCCTCGCGCGCGGCCTCGACGAACGGGTCCCCCTGGGGGCTGGAGATCTCCGGTGTCCCCCGCAGGCTGCCGTCTTGGTTGAGCGTAAACGCCAGGATGACCGACCCCGCCGATAAGAACGCCTGCTTGAACCGCTGGTGCAGCAGCTCCTGCAACCGCCGTCGCACCGCCTGGCTGTAGACCGGCGGCACCGGATCGCGCAGGATGATCGGCGGCGTACGCGGCTCTTCGATCTGGGCGATCGGAGTCGGCGGAGGCGGCTCGAAGCGCGACCCATCGGGCAGCAGGATCTCCGGGGTCAGGAGGACCACCAGTTCCGACTTCCTGACCTGGTCGGTCGTGCTGCGAAACGGGAGGCCGATCACCGGCATCTTCCCGACGACGGGCAATTGATCGCGCCCATAGACGGTCGAGTTGTCGATGAGCCCGCCGATGACGAGCGTGGTCCCGCTTTTGATGAGCACGCTGGTCTCCGCCTCGGTGGTCTTCACGACCGGGATGATGGACGTCGTGGTTTCGATTGTCCGAGCGACCGAACTCACCTCGGGACGGATCTTGAGCTGCACGAACCCGTCACGCTTGATGGAGGGGGTCACGAACAGCTTGGTCCCGACTTCCCGCTCTTCCACATCCTGAGCGGTAATGCTCTGCCCGCCCTCGGGGACCGTCGTGGTGGTCGTGATGAAGACCTCCTTCGTCCCCACCAGGATCTTCGCTTCCTGCCCCTCCGACACCATGATGCGCGGGTTGGCCAGCGTCTCGGTCTTGCCGAGACGCTGGAGCGCTTCCACAATCAGCTTGGAGGAGCCGCCGGACGGCACGAGCTGCACCGTGCCGCCAAACGCGTCGCCGCTCAGCACGCTGCCGGTGACGACCTCGCGCGAGAGGAAGTTCAAACGCGTCTCCGCATCGATCCCCCCGAAGACTCGCTTCCAGTCGATGCCTAAGCTGGTGTCGTCGTTGAGCTCCACGTTGATGATCTTCGCGTCGATCAGGACTTGGCCGTCCGGCAGATCGAACGCGCGCACGATCCGGTCCACCTGCTGGAGGACGTCCCGGAGATCCGTGACGACAATCGTGTTCGTGCGCTCATCAGCGGTCTGGGTGCCCACCTGGGAGAGCATCTCCTGAATTTTTTCCTTCACTTCCTCGGCCTTGGCGTAGTTGAGCTGGTAGACCCGCGTGTTGGTCGGCTGATCCAGCTGCACCACCAGGTCCCGCATCTCCGCGAGCTTCACCGGGACATCGTTGAGGATGATGGTGTTCGAGGCCTCATCCGCGACCACTCGTCCGATCGTGGACTTGACCTGGTTGAGTACCGGGGAGAGCTGCGCCACCTTGGCAAACTGCAGCGGCAGCACCGCACTTTCCTTGCGCTCCTGGAACCGCTCACCGAAGAGCAGCTCGTAGTCGCGCGCGGTCATCACGGTGACGATGTCACCCTGGCGCTCGTAGGCGAGGTCGTTGGCCTCGACGATCCGCTCGAACGCCTCCCAGACCCCGACGTCGTTGACGAAGATCGTCACTCGGCCGGAGACGTTGCGCCCGGCGACGAAGTTGAGCCCGCTCTTTTGGGAGAGCAGCTTCAGGACATCGAGGATGTCCACCCCTTTCAAGTCCAGTGAGATGCGGTCGCTCAGCACCGGGGCCGGCCGGCCCTGGGTGACAGTTTGCGCCCACACCCACGGCTCAACCCCCAGACAGAGGCTCAGCGCCACCAGCCACTGCAGCCTGCATCGACGAATGGTCATGGGGACACCTCCTGCTGCGCCCGTTAGAGCGCCAACTCAATCTTCTCCCCGTTCAGGTCCAGGATCGCGCGATTCTCGCCGACGTCCTCGAGCACCGCCCCGTCCACCACGGGACGGCCGACGGTCGCAAAGTACGTCCGCTGCGTCTGCGTGTCTTCGATCACCGCCTGCGGCGGATCGCCGG